>VERU01000149.1 GCA_018882485.1 Rhodoferax sp.
GAGCTGTTCAACATCAACGGCGCCATTGCGGCGCGGGCGGTGGTGAGCCAGCGCGTCAACCCGGGCATGGTCATGATGTACCACGCACAGGAGAAGATCATCAACACCCCGGGGTCGGAGATCACCGGCGCACGCGGCGGCATCCACAACTCGGTGACGCGCATCGTGCTCAAGCCCACGCACATGATCGGCGGCTACGCGCAGTTCAGCTACGGCTTCAACTACTACGGGACCATCGGCACCAACCGCGACGAGTTCGTGGTGGTACGCAAGATGAACAAGGTGGACTGGCTGGATGGAGAGAACCCCCTGAGTCGCTACGCGACTTCCCCCTGAAAGGGGACGCTCCCGGTGGACCGGCGAAGCCGGTTCCACGGGAGCTCTGACGCAAGCACAACTCAGTTCAAGAAAGAGAGTTCGACATGAAAGTACGCGCACAAATCGGCATGGTGCTGAACCTGGACAAGTGCATCGGCTGCCATACCTGCTCCGTCACCTGCAAGAACGTCTGGACCAGCCGGCCCGGGGTGGAATACGCCTGGTTCAACAACGTCGAGTCCAAGCCTGGCATCGGCTACCCCAAGGAATGGGAAAACCAGCAACGCTGGCAGGGCGGCTGGGTGCGTCGGGCCGACGGGGCCATCGTGCCGCGTCAGGGCGGCCGGTGGTCGATGCTGATGAAGCTGTTCGCCAATCCCCGGCTGCCGCAGATCGACGACTATTACGAGCCCTTCACCTTCGACTACGACCACCTCCAGTCGGCGCCCGAGATGCAGCACGCGCCCACAGCGCGTCCCCGCTCGCTGATCACCGGGCAGCGCATGGAGAAGATCGAATGGGGGCCAAACTGGGAAGAGATCCTTGGCGGCGAGTTCTCCCGGCGCAGCAAGGATGCGAACTTCGACGGCTTCGAGGCCGCCGAGCTGGCCATGGCCGGCGAGTTCGAGAACACGTTCATGATGTACCTTCCGCGCTTGTGCGAGCATTGCCTGAACCCGGCCTGCGCCGCATCCTGCCCGTCCGGCTCGATCTACAAGCGCGAGGAGGATGGCATCGTCCTGATCGATCAGGACAAGTGCCGCGGCTGGCGCATGTGCGTCAGCGGTTGCCCCTACAAGAAGATCTACTACAACTGGAAGAGCGGCAAGGCCGAGAAGTGCGTGTTCTGCTACCCGCGCATCGAGGCGGGTCAGCCCACAGTCTGTTCCGAAACCTGTGTCGGACGCATCCGTTATCTGGGCGTCCTGCTGTACGACGCAGACCGGATCGGCGAAGCCGCCAGCGTGGACCGGGAGACCGATCTGTACAAGGCGCAGCTCGACATCTTTCTCGACCCCAACGATCCCGCCGTGATCGCGCAGGCTCTGGCCGATGGCGTTCCGCCGTCCTGGCTGGAAGCGGCGCGCAACAGCCCGGTCTACAAGATGGCGGTCGACTGGAAGGTGGCGCTACCCCTGCACCCGGAGTACCGCACCCTGCCGATGGTCTGGTACGTGCCGCCGCTGTCGCCGATCACCGCCGCCGCCCAGGCCGGGCAGATGGCGGTTCGCGGCGAGCTGCCGGATGTGCGCCAGCTGCGCATTCCGGTGAAGTACCTGGCCAATCTGTTGACCGCAGGCGACACCGCGCCGGTCATCCGGGCCCTGGAGCGCATGCTGGCCATGCGCGCCTATCAGCGCGGCAAGCATGTGGACGGGGTCGTCCAGGCCGGGGTGCTGGAGCAGGCGCAGCTGTCGGTGGAGCAGGTCGAGGAGATGTACCACACGATGGCCATCGCCAATTACGAGGACCGCTTCGTGATCCCGACAGCCCACCGTGAATACGCGGAGAACGCCTTCAACGTGCGTGGCGGCTGCGGTTTCAGCTTCGGCAATGGCTGTTCGGAGGGGGTCACGCCCACCAGCCTGTTTGGCAGCGAGCGCAAGCGCACCATTCCGATCCGGGTGGAGGCCTGAACATGTGGCACGCCAACCCTCCGACCTTTCGCCTGACTCTGCGGGTGCTGGCCCGCCTGCTGCAGTATCCCGACGCGACCCGTCGCGCCAGTCTGGGCGCGCTGGCCGACGCGCTGCAGGGGGAAGCGGCCCTGCCGGTGGCGCGCCAGGCCGAGCTGCTGACGCTGATGCGGCAGCTGCAGGCCCAGCCCGGGCTGCGGACCGAGTCGGACTACGTCGATCTGTTCGACCGGGGCCGCAGCACCTCCCTGCATCTGTTCGAGCATGTGCACGGCGATTCGCGCGACCGGGGCCCGGCCATGATCGATCTGGTGCGGACCTATGAGGCCGCCGGCCTTTACCTCGGACCCGATGAACTGCCGGACTATCTGCCCGTTCTGCTCGAATTCGCCTCGACCCAGCCACCGCTTCAGGCCCGGGCCTTTCTGGCGGAGACGGCGCACATTCTGCGTGCCATCTTCAGCGCCTTGCTCAAGCGGCGCAGCGGCTACGCCAGCGTGCTGGCTGCCGCGCTGGAGCTGGCGGGCGAACGGGTCGAGGCGGTGGCGGTTGCGCCAGAGCCCCGGCTCGACGACAGCTGGTCCGAACCGGAGGTCTTTGGGGGCTGCTCCACGGCCGGCCAGGCCAGGCCGGCCCCGGTGCAAGCGATCCGCATCCACAAGAAACCTGTCTCTTTCGGAGCCCCGGCATGAGCCTGCTGCACAGCTTTTTTTTCCAGGTCTATCCCTACATCTGCCTGTCGGTCTTCCTGATGGGCAGTCTGGCGCGATTCGATCGCGACCAGTACACCTGGAAGAGCGATTCTTCCCAGCTGCTGCGCCACGGGCAGCTGCGCTGGGGCAGCAATCTGTTCCACGGCGGCATCCTGTTCCTGTTCTTCGGCCATGCGATCGGTCTGCTCACGCCCCATTGGGTGTACGAGCCGTTCATCAGTCCGGCCCAGAAGCAGTTGCTGGCGGTGGTGGCCGGCGGAGTGGCGGGAGCGGTCTGCTTTGTCGGCCTCACCCTGCTGCTGCATCGGCGCATCACCGACCCGCGCATCCGTCTGACCAGTCACCGCACCGACCTGTTCATTCTCATCGTGCTCTGGGGACAGCTGGTGCTGGGCCTGGTCACGCTGCCCTATTCCCTGGGTCATGGCGATGGCTCGGTGATGCTGGCGCTGTCCGATTGGGCCCAGCGCATCGTCAGCTTCCGCCCCGACGCCACGGGCCTGTTGCCCCTGTCCTGGCCTTACAAGGTGCACCTGATTCTGGGCATGACCATTTTCCTGCTGTTCCCGTTTTCCAGGCTGGTGCACGTCTGGAGTGGCTTCGGCACCCTGGCTTATCTGCTGCGACCCTATCAGCTGGTGCGCAGCCGCCGGCTGGGCCTGGTTTCCCGCAGGCGCTGAGACATGGACGCCCTGCCAGAGACCGAGACGCCCGCCATCCGCATTGACGGACGACGGCTGGTCATCGATGCGGCTGAACCGCCGGCCGCATGGCAGGAGCGGGTGTGGGGCGAACTGCTGCGGCTGGAGGCCGTGCGCCGTCGGCTGCTGCCGGAGGTCACCACACCCGATGTCCCCGCCCTGAGCCAGGAAGACCGCCAGGTCATCGAGCAGATGCTGGAATCGGTGGTGTACATGCCCGATCCCGATGCCCTGGCCTGCGAGCGTTACTACGCCGCGCACAGCGCGCGTTTCCGGCAGGGTCAGCGTGTCTGGCTGCGGCATATCCTGTTCGGGGTCACACCGGGCGTGCCGGTCCAGGCCCTGGCCCGGCGCGCCGAGCAGGCGCTGCTGGAACTGATGGCCCCCGATGTTCCGGCTGGCCACTTCGACGCCCTGGCGCGCAGCCTCTCGAACTGTCCCAGCGGGGCGCAGGGGGGCGATCTGGGCTGGATCGGCCCCCAGGATTGCGCCCCCGAGCTGGCGCGTCACCTGTTCGGGCAGGAAGCCGGCCTGGCCGATGGGCTGCAGCCGCGGCTGGTGCATTCCCGCTTCGGTCTGCACATCATGGATGTGCTCGGCCAGTGCCCTGGCGAGGTTCCGTCTCTGGATCAGGTTCGCGAACGCATCCGCCGTGAGCTTGGCCTGCAGGCCCATGCGAACGCGCTGCGGCGGTATCTCCAGACACTGACGGACACCACCCGGGTCGAAGGCCTGGATCTGGATGGGGTCATCGCGCCGGCACGGTCATGACCGACGTGCCGCCCGAGACCGATGCCTTCCTGCTGCGGCTGCGGGAGTTCCATTCCGATTACTTTCCGCGCCACCAGCAGCGCTTCCAGGACCTGGCGGCCCGGGGCCAGCAGCCCAAGACGCTCTTCATCGGCTGCTCCGACTCCCGCCTGGTTCCCTATCTGCTGACGGGCGCCGGGCCGGGAGATCTGTTCATTGTGCGAAACGTTGGCGCACTGGTGCCGCCGTGGGATGGCTCGCACGGACTGCATGGCACCACTGCGGCCATCGAGTTCGCGGTCCTGAGCCTGCGGGTGGAGCACATCGTGGTGTGCGGCCACAGCCACTGCGGCGCCGTGCGGGCGGCCTACGAAGGCGCTCCCGCCGAAGCGCTCAACCTGCACAACTGGCTGCGCCTCATGGATGAGGCGCTGCTGCCCGTGCAGGCCAGTCCCGAGGCGCTGGCCCGGACCGGTCAGCGCAGCGTCGTGTTGCAGCTCGAGCGGCTGTTGAACTACCCCATGGTGCGCCGCGAGGTGGAAGCCCGCCGCCTGCGGCTGCACGGCTGGCACTACGTCATTGAACTGGGTGAAGTTCACATCTTCGACGCCCGGCTGGGCCGCTTCGTGCCAGCCGAGCAGGCCGGACACAGCGGTGACGAACCCATACCGGCGCCGACGATTCTGGCTTGAAGGACTGCGTGATCGCTGTGCCGGACCGGGGTTCAGGGCGTGATCGGCCGTTTCGTCGCGGATCCATTTGCTATCTATTGCGTAGCAAACTTTCCTTGTATTTCAAGGCCTGAAGCCCGTTTTTATTCGTTTTGAACCGCTTTCCGGGCGTTCAGTGGTGATGCCCGTGCGCGCCGTGCACATGGCGGTGGGCGATTTCCTCGGCGCTGGCGGCGCGCACATCCAGCACCGTCAGGCTGAAGCGCAGGGCCTTGCCGGCCCAGGGGTGGTTGCCGTCCAGCAGCACCTGAGGCCCCTTGATCTTGACCACGTGGAACACCTGTTCGCGGCCGTCCTCGGTGCGGCCCTGCAGCTGTCCGCCGACCTTGACGCCGGGCGGAAATTCGCTGCGCGGGATCGTACGCACCAGGCTCTCGTCGCGCTGGCCGAAGGCCTGCTCCGGACTCAGCACCAGGGTGGTCTGGTAGCCCGGGGCCTTGCCGCCCAGTGCGGCCTCGATGCCTGGCAGGGTGTTGCCGTAGCCACCGTGCAGGTAGGCCATGGGTTCGGTGGCGGCCTCCAGCAGCAGGCCGGTGGCGTCGGCCACTTTGTAGGTCAGGGTGACAACGGTGTCCTGGTCGATGTTCATGGTCTGTCGGGCGGGTGCGCCAGCGGCTAAGATGGCCGATTCTCGCCCACCACTCCGATTCGTTCCATGCAGCACCAGCCCGCGCTCGGCATCGTCTATCTGTGCGCCGGGGTGCTGGTCTTTTCAGTGCAGGACGCGATCATCAAGCAGGTCAGCGGCGCCTATCCGCTGACGCAGGCGGTGTTCATCCGTTCCTGCGTGGCCGCTCCCCTGCTGCTGGCGCTGGTCCAGTGGCAGTCGGGCTGGCGCGCGCTGTGGGGCAGCGGGCTGTGGCCCCTGACCCTGCGCGCCCTGATCATGCTCGGGGCCTACACCGCCTATTACATGGCCTTCCCGGCGCTGCCCCTGGCCGATGCCGTGGCGCTGTATTTCACGGTGCCGCTGTTCGTCACCGCGCTGGCGGGGCCGGTGCTGGGCGAGCGGGTGGGCTGGAAGGTCTGGGCCGCCGTGATGCTGGGCTTTGCGGGGGTGATGGTGATGCTGCAGCCAGGTCGGGGCCTGGTGGATCCGGCGGCCCTGCTGTCGTTGCTGGCCGCCCTGCTGTACGGGCTGTCGATGCTCATGGCCCGCCGGTATGCCAGCACCTTGAGTGCCGCCGTCATGGCGTCCTACCAGAACGGGGTGTTTCTGGTGGGTGCAGGGCTGGGGGCGCTGGCTTTTCACGCGCTCGGCCTGGAGCAGGCCAGTCACCCCAGCCTGCAGTTCCTGGTGCGGCCCTGGGTCACGGTCGGCCTCGGTGACGGCCTGATGATCGCCTCCTGCGGCGTTGTGGCTGCGGTTGGCATCGTCCTGCTGACCAGCGCCTACCGGGTGGCTTGGGCCAGCACCGTCACGCCGTTCGAATACACCGGCATTCTCTGGGCCCCGCTGTGGGGCTACCTGTTTTTTGCCGAGGTGCCGCGAGCCACCACGGTGGCCGGCGCGGCTGTGATCGTGGTGGCGGGGCTGCTGGCCCTGCGCGTGGGCCGGTCGTCGGCCTGAGGGTTTACCGGCTGGAGGGTGCATGGACCGATTGAGCGAAGTGGCATGGGTGGATGGCCGGGTGCAGGTGCGCTGGGCCGACGGCCGGGT
>VERU01000150.1 GCA_018882485.1 Rhodoferax sp.
CATCGGCCTGGGCCAGGTCGGTCACCGTCGCGCGGCCCTCGGCCCGTGCCAGCGGAATCCGTCCTTCGGGGTCGCCCCAGGCGGCGCGCAGGTGCAGCGTGTCGCCGTCGAGCCGGGCGTGGGCAGCCAGCGGCATCGAGCAGCTGCCCCCCATGCACCGGCTGACCGCCCGTTCCGACGCCACGGCGAGCCAGGTGCGCGCATGGACCAGCGGCGCCAATGCAGCGATGACGTCGGGGGCGTCCTGCCGCACCTCGATGCCCAGCGCGCCCTGACCGGCCGCCGGCAGCATGTCTTCGGGCTCGAACACGGTGCGGATGCGCACGGCCAGGCCCAGCCGCTTGAGGCCGGCGGCAGCGAGCACGATGGCGTCGAACTGGCCTTCGTCCAGTTTGCGCAGACGGGTGTCGAGATTGCCGCGCAGCGGCTCGATGCGCAGGTCGGGCCGCAGGGCGCGCAGCAGCGCCATGCGCCGCAGGCTGGAGGTGCCCACCACGCCGCCCCGGGGGATCTCGTCCAGGCTGGCATGGCGGCAGGACACCAGCGCATCGCGCGGGTCCTCACGCTCCATCACACAGGCCAGGGTGTAGCCCTCGGGCAATTCCATGGGCACATCCTTCAGCGAATGCACCGCCAGGTTGGCCCGTCCCTGCTCCAGGGCCTGTTCGAGCTCCTTGACGAAAAGGCCCTTGCCACCGACTTTGCTCAGGCTGCGGTCCAGGATCTGGTCGCCCCGGGTGGTCATGCCGAGAAGGCCGACCTGATGCCCCTGCGCCGCCAGCAGGTCGCGCACATGCTCGGCCTGCCACAGCGCCAGCCGGCTCTCTCGGGTTGCTATGGTCAACAGGCTCATGGGTTTGGTGGTGGGTTCGTAACCGGGGCGCAGCGCCCGCGGGCCGGTCGATGCTAGCATGGGCCGAACCCGCCAGAAGCACGCGCATGACCGCTGTCCCCCGCACCCCGCCGGTGTCCCGGCGACCCGATACCGAGCAGCCGCTGGTCGATGACATCCGCCTGCTCGGGCGCATCCTGGGCGACGTGATCCGGGACCAGGAAGGCGCTGCCGCGTTTGACCTGGTCGAGCGGATCCGCCAGCTCTCGGTCGCCTTCCGGCGCGACGCCGACCCGGCGTCGGACCGGGCCCTGAAGAAGCTGCTCAAGAGCCTGAGCGGTGATCAGACGGTGAGCGTCATCCGCGCCTACACCTATTTCAGCCACCTAGCCAATCTGGCCGAGGACCGGCACCACATCCGGCGCCGGGCGTTCCATGAGCGCGCGGGCCACACCCAGGAAGGCAGCATCGATCTGGCGCTGCAGCGTCTGCGCCGTGCGGGCATTTCGGCTACGACCATCGCGCAGACGCTGGCGGGCAGTTATGTCGCGCCGGTGCTGACGGCCCATCCCACCGAAGTGCAGCGCAAGAGCATCCTGGATGCCGAGCGCGCCATTGCCGGCCTGCTGGCCGAGCGCGATGCCATCCGGGCGCGCTCGGGCGGGCTCGACACGCGGCAGGCTGCCTCCAGCCCGAGGGAGCTGGCCGGCAACGAGCAGCTCATCCGGGCCCGGGTCATGCAGCTGTGGCAAACCCGCCTGCTGCGCTTCACGCGGCTGACCGTGGCCGACGAAGTGGAAAACGCTCTCTCGTATTACGAGGCGACGTTTCTGCGCGAGATTCCCAGGCTGTACGCCGACCTCGAGGGCGCACTGGAGGGCCAGCCTGTGGCGAGCTTTCTGCGCATGGGCCAGTGGATCGGTGGCGATCGGGACGGCAACCCGAACGTGGGCGCCGCCACGCTGGAGTACGCGCTGCGCCGGCAGTGCGAGGTGGCCCTGCGCCACTACCTGACCGAGGTGCACCACCTCGGCGGGGAGCTGTCGCTGTCGGCCATGCTGGTGGAGTTCCCGCCCGACATGCTGGCGTTGGCCGAACGATCCCCCGACACCAACGCGCACCGGATGGACGAACCCTACCGGCGGGCGCTGACCGGGATCTACGCCCGGCTGGCGGCCTCGCTCAAGGCGCTGACCGGCGGCGACGCCGCGCGCCACGCGGTCGCGCCGCAGAACCCTTACGGCGGCGCCGACGAGTTCCTGGCCGACCTGCGCGTGATCCAGGCCTCGCTGCACAGCCACCACTGCGAGGCGCTGGCCGCCATCCGCCTGCGACCCCTGATCCGGGCGGTGGAGGTGTTCGGCTTTCACCTGGCGACGGTCGATCTGCGCCAGAGTTCGGACCAGCACGAACGGGTGGTGGCCGAACTGCTGGCTGCGGCGCGCATCGAGGCGTGTTACTCGGAGCTGTCCGAAGACGCCCGACGCACCCTGCTGCTGCAACAGCTGAACGACGCGCGCCCGCTCAGGGTTCCCCATGCCGAATACAGCGCCCATGCGCGGGACGAACTGGCGGTCTTCGAAACGGCCCGCGAGCTGCGCCAACGGTATGGCGCCCCGGCCATCCGCCACTGCATCATCAGCCACACCGAGTCGGTGAGCGACCTGCTGGAGGTGCTGCTGCTGCAGAAGGAGTGCGGGCTGCTGCGCGGCACCCTGGATGCCGATGCGCGGCAGGATCTCATCGTGGTGCCCCTGTTCGAGACCATCGGTGACCTGCGGCAGGCGGCCCCCATCATGGAGGCCTACTACGCCCTGCCCGGTGTGGCGCCGATGGTGCAGCGGTCCGGCGCTGAGCAGGACATCATGCTGGGTTACAGCGACAGCAACAAGGATGGCGGCATCTTCACGAGCAACTGGGAGCTGTACCGCACCGAAATCGCGCTGGTGACGCTGTTCGACCGTCTGGCCGGAACGCATGGCATCCGGCTGCGCCTGTTTCATGGCCGGGGTGGTACGGTGGGGCGAGGCGGCGGACCCAGCTACCAGGCGATCCTGGCGCAGCCCCCCGGCACGGTGCGCGGCCAGATCCGTCTGACCGAGCAAGGGGAAGTGATCGGCTCCAAGTACGCCAACCCGGAGATCGGCCGGCGCAACCTCGAAACCCTGGTGGCCGCGACGCTGGAGGCCACGCTGCTGCAACCCACCCAGCCCGCGCCCCGGACCTATCTGGCGGCGGCAGACGCCTTGTCGCGGTCCAGCATGGCGGCCTACCGCCGGCTGGTGTACGAGACGCCTGGCTTCACCGACTACTTCTTCAGTGCCACGCCGCTGCGCGAGCTGGCACAGCTCAACATCGGATCGCGGCCGGCGTCGCGCAAGGCGCTGCAGACCATCGAGGATTTGCGGGCCATCCCCTGGTCCTTCAGCTGGGGCCAATGCCGCCTCACACTGCCCGGCTGGTTCGGCTTTGGCTCGGCGGTCAGCGACTTCCTCGACGCCGGCGGCCCGGCCGACCGGGCCCGGCGGCTCGCGTTGCTGCAGACCATGGTGCGACGCTGGCCGTTCTTCCGCACCCTGCTGTCCAACATGGACATGGTGCTGGCCAAGAGCGATCTGGCGCTGGCCTCGCGCTACGCCGAACTGGTGCCGGACCGGCGGCTGCGACGCCGCATCTTCGGCGCCATCGAAGCCGAATGGCAGCGCACGGTGGACGCGCTGGCGCTGATCACCGGCGAGCGGCAGCGCCTGGCGGGCAACCCCGCCCTGGCCCGTTCGATCCGCCACCGGTTCGCCTACATCGACCCCTTGCACCACCTGCAGGTCGAGCTGATCCGGCGCTACCGGGCCGGACTGGCCGACGAGCGGGTGCAGCGTGGCATCCATATCAGCATCAACGGCATTGCGGCCGGCCTGCGCAACACCGGTTGAGACCGTGCCGGGCGAACCCTCGGCCTTGGTGCGGCTGCGTCCGGCGCCCCGATAAAATCCTGCCGCCATGACGAACCAACTCGACACCAAATCCCAGGCCTGGTCGGCGCTGTTTTCAGAGCCCATGAGCGAGTTGGTCCAGCGCTACACGGCCAGCGTGTTCTTTGACCAGCGCCTGTGGCAGGCCGATATCGAGGGCTCGCTGGCCCATGCCGCGATGCTGGCCGCGCAGGGCATCATCAGCCAGGCGGATCTGGCCGATATCCGCCACGGCATGGCGCAGATCCGGCAGGAAATCGAATCCGGCGCCTTCGAATGGCGGCTCGATCTGGAGGATGTCCACCTGAACATCGAAGCGCGCCTGACCCGGCTGGTGGGCGACGCGGGCAAGCGCCTGCACACCGGCCGCAGCCGCAACGATCAGGTGGCCACCGATGTGCGTCTGTGGCTGCGGGGGGAAATCGACACGCTGCTGGCGCTGCTGGCGGATCTGCAGCGGGCGCTGCTGGATGTGGCCGAACCGAACGCCGCCGTGATCCTGCCGGGCTTCACCCATCTGCAGGTGGCGCAGCCGGTCAGCTTCGGCCACCACCTGCTGGCCTATGTGGAGATGTTCAGCCGCGATGCGGAGCGGCTGGCCGACGTGCGCCGCCGCACCAACCGCCTGCCGCTGGGCAGCGCGGCACTGGCCGGCACCTCCTACCCGCTCGACCGCGAACAGGTGGCGCTGACCCTGGGCATGGTGGACGACCAGGGCCGCCCCCAGTTGTGCCGCAACAGCCTGGACGCGGTGAGCGACCGCGACTTCGCCATCGAATTCACGGCCGCTGCCAGCCTGTGCATGGTGCACATCAGCCGCCTGAGCGAGGAGCTGATCCTGTGGATGAGCCAGAACTTCGGCTTCATCCGCATTGCCGACCGCTTCACCACCGGCAGCTCCATCATGCCGCAGAAGAAGAACCCCGATGTGCCCGAGCTGGCACGCGGCAAGACCGGCCGCGTGGTCGGCCACCTGATGGGCCTGATCACCCTGATGAAGGGGCAGCCCCTGGCCTACAACAAGGACAACCAGGAAGACAAGGAACCGCTGTTCGACACCGTGGACACCCTCAAGGACACGCTGCGCATCTTCTGCGAGATGGTGGGTGGCCAGCTGAATCCCGCCACGGGTGCCAAGGAAGGCGGCATCACCGTCAACGCGCAGGCGATGGAAGACGCCGCCAAAAAGGGCTACGCCACCGCCACCGACCTGGCCGATTACCTGGTCAAGAAGGGCCTGCCGTTCCGTGACGCGCACGAGACCGTGGCCCACGCCGTCAAGGCCGCCACCAGCCACAACTGCGACCTCTCAGAATTGCCGCTGGCCGTGCTGCAGGGTTTCCACCCCGCGATCGACAACGACGTGTACCACTGCCTGAGCCTGCGCGGCTCCCTCGAAGCGCGCAACACCTTGGGCGGCACGGCGCCGGCGCAGGTCAAGGCGCAGATCGTCCGCCACCGGGCACGTCTGGCCTGAACACCGTCCACGTCCCAACACCCCCGAGGAGCCCGCATGGCCATCTACGAACTGAGAACATACCAAGTCACCGTGGGCAAGATGGCCGAAGTCGTCTCGCTCTACAAAAACGAAGGCTGGCCTGCACTGGCCAGGCACCCGCAAAAGCTGGTGGGCTACTTCACCGGCGATGTGGGGGCCCTGCACCAGCTGATCCACCTCTGGAAATTCGAAGACGATGCCGACCGTCGCGCCTTCTGGGCCGGGGTGTTTGCCGATCCGGAATTCATGGCCTTTGCGGGCAAGCTGCGGCCCCTGCTGCAATCGCAGGAAAACAAGCTGATGCTGTCCGCCCCCTGGGGCCCCACCCCCTGAGCGACGCGCTCATCCCTTCATCAACCACACCGCCTGGCATCGGACGATGCGGGCCATACAAGGAAAATCACCATGGGCGCACAGTGGAAAGCCAAAGGCAAGGCGCAGGCCGCAGACGCGCGGGGCAAGCTGTTTGGCCGCCTCGCCAAGGACCTCATGATCGCCGCCCGCAATGGCGCCGACCCGGCGGCCAACGCACGCCTGCGCATGGTGCTGGAGCAGGCCCGCAAGGTCTCCATGCCCAAGGACACGGTGGACCGCGCCATCAAGAAGGGCGCAGGCCTGACGGGCGAAACCGTCAACTTCGACCGCGTGATGTACGAGGGCTTTGGCCCGCACCGCGTCCCGGTCATGATCGAATGCCTGACCGACAACGTCAACCGCACCGCCTCGGACATGCGCGTCCTTTTCCGCAAGGGCCAGCAAGGCACTTCGGGCTCGGTGTCCTGGGACTTTGACCATGTGGGCATGATCGAAGCCGAACCCGCCGCCAAGGACGCCGACCCGGAAATGGCCGCCATCGAAGCCGGCGCGCAGGACCTGGAGCCCGGCGACGAGGGCACCACCCTGTTCATCACCGACGCGGCCGATCTGGATCTGGTCAGCCGCGCCCTGCCTGCCCAGGGCTTCAATGTGCTGTCGGCCAAGCTGGGCTACAAGCCCAAGAACCCGGTGGATCCAGCCAACTTGAGCGCTGAGCAACTCGAAGAAGTGGAGAGCTTTTTGGGTGCCATCGACAACAACGACGACGTGCAAAACGTCTTTGTCGGCCTCGCAGGCTAAACAGGCGATCAAGCTGGCGCCCCACTCGGAGGCCAGACCGTGCTCAGTCGACCTTGGCGCCGCCCCTGAACCAGCGGCCCACCAG
>VERU01000151.1 GCA_018882485.1 Rhodoferax sp.
TTGCACAAACTCTTCAGGTGTGCCGACGAACTTGCCGTGTTCGTCCAGGGCGTCCGGGTGAAAGGCTGAAAGGCAGAGGGCTTTGTCCAACCGATCGACGCCACGGCAATAGCGGGCAATGCAATCGTGGATGGCATGCCGGTCTGTGAGTTCCTGCACCTGTTTGCGAAGGTCGTCCGAAGGTGTGTCCATGCTGGGTAGAGGTGGGCCTGTCGCTTGCTCTCGTCAAATGCATCAAGTATCATGCATTATGCATGTCATTGGCGACAGTGCCAATTCACCTTACGAGGAATCTCCATGGATCTGGGTTTGAAGGACAAGACGGCGATTGTCACGGGGTCGGCCCGTGGCCTGGGCGCGGCAACGGCACGTCGCCTCGCGGAGGAGGGCGTCCGCGTGGTCATCAACGATGTGCAGGCCGAGCTGGCTCAGGCGACAACCGCGGCGCTGCGCGCAGACGGCTACCAGGCCCATTGCGTCGTGGCCGACATCACCAAGGCCGCGGACGTGCAGCGACTTGTGGACGAGACCGTGGCGACATTCGGTGGCATCCATATCCTGGTCAACAACGCGGGATTTCCGCGCGACAAGTACCTGGTGAAGATGAGCGAAGAGGACTGGGATCTGGTCCTGGACGTCATGCTAAAAGGCGCATTCCTGGCCAGTCGTGCGGTGATGCCCCACCTGATCCAGCAGGGCTGGGGCCGCGTCATCAACATCAGTTCGCGTGCCCATTTCGGCAATCCGACGCAGGCCAACTATGCTGCGGCCAAGGCGGGCCTGATCGGCATGGCAAAGGCACTTTCTCTGGAGGAAGGCCGCTATGGCATCACGGTCAATTGTGTGGCGCCCGGCTTCATGGAAACCGAGATGATCCAGGCTCTGGCCACCTACGAGACCATCAAGGAGCGCGCATTGCAGGCCCAACCGGTCAAACGGGTTGGCCGCCCCGGGGACGTCGCCGATGCAGTCGCATTTCTTGCGAGTGAACGGGCTGGCTTCATCAGTGGCGAGGTCCTGCATGTGACCGGTGGGCGCTATGGCTGACAAGGAAACCCCGATGCCAGCGCCCAGAGCCATCACCCTGCGCCACCCGGACTGCCTTTTCATGGGCGGTGTGTGGCAGCCCCCCGTGTCGCCGGGATTCTTCGACGTGCTGGACTGCAGCACCGAACAGGTTGTCGCACGAATTGCGCGTGCCGAATCCGACGATGCACAGCGTGCAGTCGCCGCCGCGCGCGAAGCATTTGATCGAGGGCCCTGGCCCCGCCTGACGCCTCAGCAACGAGCGGTGTACCTGGAGCGGATTGCGGAGCGGATGGAAGTCTTGAACGACGAGTTTGCGCGCATCTGGTCGCTGGAATCGGGCATCGTCTACAAGGTGGCCAAGCCGCGGCTGGGCTTCTTCATCAGCGCAGCATTTCGACAGTACGCTGCGATGGCGCAGACGTTCCCGTTCATGGAGCCGAGAAAATCGGCCACGGGGCATCAGGCGTACTGCGTGCATGAGCCTGTGGGGGTGGTACTGGCCATCGTTCCATGGAATGGGCCGGCAGGACTGATGGCCTACAAGGTGGCGCCTGCGTTGCTGGCTGGTTGCACGGTGATCATCAAGTCCTCGCCGGAAGCGCCATGCTCTGCCTACCTCTTCGCGCAGGCGTGTGAGGATATCGGTCTGCCACCGGGCGTCATCAATGTCGTGACGGCCGACCGCGATGTTTCGGAGGAACTGGTCCGGCATCCGGGGGTGGACAAGATCACCTTCACAGGATCCACTGCGGCAGGCCGTCGAATTTCCGCAGTTGCGTCAGAGCGCATTGCCCGGGTCACACTGGAGCTCGGGGGCAAGTCGCCCGCGCTGGTGCTGGACGACTACGACATGGAAACTGCCGCCCGAACCATCGGCGGCTCCTTCTTCGGCTACCTGTCGGGACAGGTCTGCCACAGCCTGACCCGCATCCTGGTGCCGCGCGCCCGTCAGCCGGACATGGTGAACGCTCTGCGCAAGGTGGCCGCCGGCATGGTGCTGGGGGATCCTTTTGATGAGACCACAACCGCGGGTCCGCTGGCTTCGGCGCGGCAGCGTGCATCGGTAGAGCGGCATTGTGCGCAGGCCGTGGCGGATGGCGCCACGCTGGTTTGCGGAGGCAAGCGTCCCGCCCAACCGGCCAAGGGCTTCTTCTTTGAGCCGACGGTGTTTGCCGACGTGGACAACCGCTCCGTGATCGCGCAGGAAGAAATCTTTGGGCCTGTCCTTTGCGTGATCCCGTACGACAGCCTGGAGGAGGCCATCGCGATGGCCAATGACAGCATCTATGGCCTGAACGCTGCAGTGTTCACCAACGACGCGGCCCGAGCCATCGAGGTGGCGCGGCAGTTGCGGGTTGGATCCGTGGGCCACAACGCATCACGGACGGATTTTTCGATCGGCTTTGGAGGCTTCAAGCAGTCCGGCATCGGCCGCGAGGGCGGCACAGAAGGTCTGATGGCCTTCATGGAGTCGAAAACGATCGTCGTCGATCAATTGGCCGCGTAAGCGACGAGTAGCGATGAACCAAGGAGAGACCATGGATCCACGGATCGCCGTGATTGGAATTGTCCGCTTTCCGCCGGATCGCGTGGCGGAGATCCGCCCGCACATTCGGGCACTCGTCACCGCCACGCATGCGCATGACGGTTGCATTGCCTATGACGTGGCGGAGGATCTGTTCGATGCAGGCCTGCTGCGCTTCTCGGAACTGTGGCCCGATGCGGACAGCCTGGCCCGCCACACCACAGCACCGCATATTGCCCCCTGGCATGCGGCGGCAAAGGCATGCGGACAGATGGAAAAGCGGTTCCACGTCATGGAGGTGGCCGCGACCAAGACGACCTGAGGCACCGTCAGCCGCGCTGGGCCACCCAGCGCTGCACCCGACGGATACCCTCTGCAATGTCGATCTGGGGCTCCCAGCCGATCAGCCGGCGGGCCTTGTCGCGCGTGTAGCCGATCTGGCGGCGCGGGGGCTGCCGGGTGGAGCCCGCGTCCCCTTGAAACACCGGGCGCAAGGTGGAGCCGCAGGCGGCTGCGACGAGTTCCATGATCCGCGCCTCGCTGGTGTCTTCTCCCGCGCAGATGTTGAGCGATTCACCACTGACAGGGCTTTCCATGGCCAGCAGGTTGGCCCGAGCAGCGTCAGCGGCGTGGAGGTAGTCCTGCACTTGGCTTCCGTCGCCCTGGACCACGATCGGCTCGCCACGACCCAGGCTGGCACAGGCGTCGGCGATGCGCTTTCCTACCAGTGCGCGACCATGCTGGTGCTCGCCGTACACGGCAGAGTACCGCAGCGCCACAAAGTCCAGGCCATGCTGCTCGCGGTACAACCGGGCGAGCGCCTCGGCCATGACCTTCGATGCGCAGTAGAGCGTCATCGGTGACGGCGCCATGGCCCAGCTCAGCGGAGCGTCCTCGCTCAGTGCGTCCGCCTGCGACGTGCCATAGACCCCGACCGAGGAACTGATCACGATCTTGCGCACGCCCAGTTGGCGGCAAGCCTCCAGCGCGTTCTGCAGGCCGCGTATGTTCACGTCCACGCCGTTCCAGGGGTTTTCACCGAACTGCGTGGCCATGATGCCGGCCACCGAAAACACGCCATCCATCCCGCGACACGCGTCCAGCACCTCATTCAGACGCAACATGTCCGCTCGCAGGAGCCGTGCGCGTGTATCGGCGAGCACGTCCTTCATGGGCTCCAGGCTCCCGGAGGAGAGATTGTCGAGCAGCCGGACTTCCTGGGCGCCGGCAGCAAGCAACTGGCGTGCGATGTGCACACCGATCTGGCTGGCGGCCCCCAGAATCAGGAATCGTCCGTTGGCGATCGTGGGCATGGAAATCCTTGAGAGTGGTGAAGAAACAGATCGGGAAGGTCGGGCACACCGACAGGCGGCTCAGCCTCACCTTGGCAGGCGCCTACTCCTGGAACGCGACCTCGCGCGTCCGGCGGATGGCGGGCAGCAACAGCATGGCCAGCATCGCGATGCCCACCAGCAGCAGTGCCAGGCTGATCGGCCGCGTGACGAAGATCGTCGGATCGCCGTAGGAAATCTGCAGGGCGCGCTTGAAGTTCTGCTCGATGATGGGCTCCAGCACGAAGGCGAGCAGCAACGGGGCGGGCTCACATTTCCACTTGATGAACAGGTAGCCGATGAACCCGAAGATCACCAGCAACAACACGTCAAAGCCGCTGTTGCTGGTCGTATAGGCGCCGACGCACATGAACACAAGAATCATCGGATAGAACAGGTGGTAAGGAATCTTCAGCAGACGTACCCAGATGCCTACCAGCGGCAAATTGATAACCAGCAGCATCAGATTGCCGATAACCATGGACGCCACCAGGCCCCAGAAAAGATCCGGCTTCTGCGTCATCACATTGGGGCCGGGTGTGATGCCGTGGATCATCATGGCACCGGCGACCAGCGCGATCACCGCGTTCGAGGGGATTCCAAGCGTGAGCAGCGGTATGAACGACGTCTGGGCCCCGGCATTGTTCGCGCTCTCTGGTGCGGCGACACCTTCCACCGCGCCCTGGCCAAAGCGGGAGGAGTCCTTGGCCAGCTTCTTCTCCAGTGCATAGGCGGCAAACGACGACAGCATCGCCCCCCCACCCGGCAGCAGACCGAGCAAGGAGCCGAGACCGGTACCGCGCAGTGTTGCGGGCCAGCAGCGGCGGAAGTCATCGGCGGTGGGCCAGAGATGCGTGATCCGCCCTTCGACGATGACTCCCTTGTGCCGTTGCTCCAGGTTGGCGATGACTTCGCCCATTCCGAACAGGCCCATGGCGACGGGCACGACGCCAATGCCATCGGCCAGCTCCGGAAGGCCGAAGGTCATCCGGTAGGCCCCGGTCTCAATGTCGGTGCCGACCGTGCCAAGCACCAGACCCAGCAGGAGCATACCGATGGCAGCGACGACGGAACCCTGAGCAAGAACGACCGCAACGATCAGGCCCAAAAGCATCAGCGACACATACTCGGCCGGCCCGAAAAGCAGGGCCAATTGCGCGAGAGGGGGGGCAAACAAGGCAATGAAGACCGTGGCGACGACTCCCGCAAACACCGAACTGAGGGCCGCGATGGCCAATGCCGGACCGGCCCGGCCTCGTTTCGCCATCTGATGGCCATCCAGACAGGTGACGATGGAGGACATCTCCCCTGGCATGTTCACCAGGATGGAGGTGGTAGAGCCTCCGAACTGGGCACCGTAGTAGATGCCAGCCAGCATGATCAGGGCTGCAACCGGTGGAAGATAGAAGCTGATCGGCAGCAGCATCGCCACGGCGTTCAGCGGGCCAAGTCCCGGCAACACGCCAATCATCGTCCCCAGAAGGCAGCCGATCAGGCAGTACAGAAGATTCATCGGCTGCGCCGCGACCGTCAGGCCGTGCAGCAAGCCGGCCATACCGGCCATCACATCCATGCTAGAACTCCAGGCCGACCGGCCAAAGCGCGATAGACAAACCAAGCGCCTTGACGAACACCAGGGCACACACGACAACCGACCCGATCGCGACCGCCAGCGCCTCCCGCCAGGTCGTTCCGCGGTTGGCAGCACATCCGATCATGACTAGGCCGAAGATGGCAACGACCAGACCCAGTCGCTGGATCGACATCGCAAAGAAGACGACGGAAAGCAGCACCAGAACCAGCGGCCGCAAATGCCAGGGTTCTGGTGCTTCCCCGGGGGTGGCCAGCCCGTGTACCACCATGATCGCTCCCACCACGGTTTGCGCCGTTGCGAACATGTAAGGCACAAAGCCGGGGCCCAGCCCGACCTCGGTGCCCCGGCTCAACGGCCAAGCGAGATAAAAGGCCAGCAGCGCGGCAAGAATCAGGAAACCCCCAGCGAAAACCTCGTTGAGGTTCTGTTTGCGCAATGACATGGCCTGCAATTCGCCCCGTTGCCGGGGCTTCTCCTGCGTTATTGTTGAACGGCGATCTTCTCGCGATCCACCACGGTTTTCCAGTTCTTCATCTCGTCCAGCACCTGGCGCTTGAACGCATCGCCAATCAGGGGGCTGGTTTCCGGAGCGAGTTTGGCAGCCGATTGGAACTTGGCAATCGCCTCAGGATCCTTGAGCGTCGCACCGAGTTCAGCAATCAGCTTGTCGGCGATCGGCTTGGGCAGGTTGGGCGGTGCGACAAAGCCGAACCAGATGTCCCATGCCGCAGCCTTGAATCCCGCCTCTTCGAAAGACGGCAGATTCGGGTACACCGGATGCCGCTTGGATCCGGACGATGCGATCGGGCGCAGGCCCTCCAGGAACGGAACGCTCGCTCCCACCGTGAAGTCGATGCTGCCACCGAGCAGATCCGTGTAGACCGGCGCAATCCCGGGATAGGGTACATGCGTCCCCTTCACACCTGCCGCACTTTCAAACATGGCGGTTCCCATGTGGGCGGTGGCGCCGACCCCGGTGCTGCCATAGCGCGCCCTCCCCGGGTTGGCCTTCATGT
>VERU01000152.1 GCA_018882485.1 Rhodoferax sp.
CTGCAAGCTGGATGAAGCCCGGGCCTCGGGGGATCGTTTGGCGGGCAGTGTCTGCAAGCTGACGCAAAAGGCGGGCGTGGACGGCCGCTTGTTCGGTTCGGTCACCAATGCCGACATCCCTGCGGAACTGGGCAAAGCCGGCTTCAAGGTGAGCAAGGCGCAGATCCGGATGCCCAACGGGCCGATCAAGGTCGTAGGCGACTCGACCGTGAGCGTGGCCTTGCATACGGATGTGGTGGTCGATATCACGGTCTCGGTCTACGGCGAGACCGCCTGATCTCGGCCCCCTTCTCGCAAGCCGCCGCCAGGCTGAGACTGCGGCGGCTTTTTTATTGATCCGCCCGCATTTCGCCCACTGGATGCTCAGCGTTCAGCCTTTGCACAGGGCGTCCCCAACCTGTCACCCGGCATGGCCCTCGACACCGCCGGCGGGCCGATTTAGCATCAGGCGTTGAGAGCCACCATGTCAGCTATTTTCAATCCGATCGATGAAGACCCGGGCTTGGACCGGCAGGTGGCCAAGCTGCGCATACCGCCCCACTCGATCGAGGCTGAATCCAGTGTGTTGGGTGGCCTGCTGCTGGATAACGACGCCTGGGACCGTGTGGCCGACATCCTGGCCGATGCAGATTTCTACCGCTACGAGCATCGGCTGATTTATGCCGCCATTGGCGGTCTGCTGAACGGCAGCAGGCCTGCCGACGTCATCACCGTCTTCGAGCAACTGCGCAATCTCGGCAAGGCCGAGGAAGCCGGTGGGTTGCCCTATCTCAATACCCTGGCTCAGTTCGTTCCGGGCGCCGGCAACATCCGCCGTTATGCCGAGATCGTCCGCGACCGGGCCATTTTGCGCCGGCTGGTCAGTGTCAGTGAAGAGATCTCCACGAGTGCGTTCAACACGCAGGGGCGTACCGTAGCGACGGTGCTGGACGAAGCCGAACAGAAGATTTTCAATATCAGTGAAGAGGGGGCCCGCACCAAGCAAGGCTTTCAGGCCATGGACGCGCTGGTGGTGCAACTGCTGGATCGGGTTCAGGAGATGGCCGACAACCCGAATGATGTGACAGGTGTTCCGACGGGCTTCTACGATCTGGACCGTTACACCTCGGGCTTCCAGCCGGGGGATCTGATTGTTCTGGCCGCTCGTCCATCCATGGGAAAGACGGCCCTGGCCATCAACATTGCGGAGCATGTGGCCCTGAATGAAGGCCTTCCAGTCGCCGTTTTTTCCATGGAGATGGGCGCGGCTCAATTGGCAGTGCGCATCGTGGGGTCGATAGGTCGTATCGATCAGGGTCACCTGCGCACGGGCAAACTCACGGACGAGGAATGGCCGCGTCTGACCGAAGCCATTGAAAAGCTGCGCACGATCTCACTGCATATCGATGAAACCGCGGGTTTGAACACCAGCGAGTTGCGGGCCAATGCCCGGCGTTTGGCTCGACAGTGCGGCAAGTTGGGATTGATCGTCGTGGACTATCTGCAGCTGATGAGCGGTTCGGGCGGGGATGGCGAAAACCGGGCCACCGAACTGGGTGAGATTTCGCGTGGCTTGAAGATGCTGGCCAAGGAATTGCAATGCCCGGTCATGGCCTTGTCACAGCTGAACCGGAGCGTCGAGAGCCGACCGGACAAACGGCCGATGATGAGCGACCTGCGGGAGTCGGGTGCGATCGAACAGGATGCCGACATCATCATGTTCATCTACCGGGATGAGTACTACACCAAGGACGCCTGCAAGGAGCCGGGTGTGGCCGAGGTGATCATCGCCAAGCAGCGAAACGGCCCGACGGGCACCGTCAAGCTCGCATTTCTGCGCCCGATCACCAAGTTCGAGAATCTGGCCTCGGGAGCCCCTGATTACTAGGCCCTGGCGGCCACCGTATCACAGGACTTCGCTGGCGAAATCGGCCAATCGGGAGCGCTCGCCCCGAGCCAGCGTGATGTGGCCGCTGTGTTGCCACCCCTTGAACTTGTCGACTGCGAAGGTCAACCCGGAGGACCCTTCGGTCAGATACGGCGTGTCGATCTGAGCCAGGTTGCCCATGCAGATGATCTTGGTTCCAGGCCCCGCCCGCGTGACCAGCGTTTTCATCTGTTTGGGGGTGAGATTCTGTGCTTCGTCAATGATGACGTACTTGTTCAGGAAGGTCCGACCCCGCATGAAGTTCATGCTCTTGATCTTGATGCGGCTGCGTATCAGCTCCTGGGTGGCAGCCCGGCCCCATTCCCCCGCGTTGGTATCGGTCCGCCCGAGCACCTCCAGGTTGTCATCCAGTGCGCCCATCCATGGGCCCATTTTTTCTTCTTCCGTACCGGGGAGAAAACCGATGTCCTCCCCCACACTGACGGTGGCCCGGGTCATGATGATTTCCGTGTAGCGCCGGTCATCCAGGACTTGGGTCAAGCCCGCCGCCAGTGCCATCAGCGTCTTGCCTGTGCCCGCTGTCCCGGTGAGCGTCACGAAGTCGATATCCGGATCCATCAACAGGTTCATTGCGAAGTTCTGTTCACGATTGCGTGTGGTCACGCCCCAGACCGAATTCTTGAGATGGTTGAAATCCTTGAGCGTCTTGAAAACCGCGATATCGCCGCGGATTTCCGTGACTCTGG
Source organism: Rhodoferax sp. (assembly GCA_018882485.1). Taxonomy (GTDB): domain Bacteria; phylum Pseudomonadota; class Gammaproteobacteria; order Burkholderiales; family Burkholderiaceae_C; genus Rhodoferax. The sequence continues at coordinate 2,614 of VERU01000152.1, forward strand.
CATAGAGGCTGGGCTCACCCGGTGCTTCAAAGTAGACAAACTGGTTGATGAGCAAATTCGGGACCAGCGGGCCCGTGATCCGGTAGTAGGTGTTTGCGCCCTGTTGCCAGCTTTCCACGCGGTTGCCATGGGTGGTCCAGAAGTCCTGAGGAAGCGCAATCGCACCGGAATAGAGCAGGTCGCCATCGTCCAGCGCCTTGTCGTTCTGATAGTCCTCCGCAGCCAGTCCCAGCGCCCGGGACTTGACCCGCATGTTGATGTCCTTGGAGACCAGAACCACTTCACGGGGTGCGTGTTGCTGGCGCAACGCCTCCACCACACCCAGGATCTGGTTGTCCGCCTTGCCCTGTGGCAGGCTGCTGGGAAGCGTGTAGGCCAAGAGCTGCGTCTGGAAAAATAGCTGACCTCCAGCCTCCTTGTGACCGGTCGCGTTCAAGGGCAAGCCCCCCTGCATATCGCGGTCTGACTGGCCGGCCAGCGCATCCAGGGACCTGCTGGTCTGCCGCGCATTGCGTGCCACCTCGGTCATGCCCTTCTTGTGCCCGTCCAACTCCTCCAGGACGATCATGGGAAGAAAAATGTCGTGTTCCTCGAACCGAAACAGGCACATCGGGTCGTGCAGCAGCACGTTGGTATCCAGAACGAACAGCTTGGGCGGGCCAGAGCGCTTGGGCGCGGCGGGTTGGGCTGCCCCGCCTTTGGCTGGCGACGAGCCGCGTTGAACGGGTGTTTTTCCGGACCGTTCGGCTACAGGCTTGCTTCGAGTGGTCCGAAGTGGAGTTGAAACAGCGGCAGGCGCATCGACCACAACGGCGTGGACTGCAGCCGGCTGGGGCCCGGAACGGCTGCGCGCTTTGGCGCGCGGAGCGGCGGTCTTGAGATCAGCGTCCGAAAGGCGGTCCGCTGGCTTGGTGGGCGCTTTGGGTAATGGCATCGGCGGCGGCAGTGGGCTGGCCCGAACAGGCGGTTCGTGCAAACAAAAAAGCCGCCTGGAAGCGGCGGCAGCTGGCGATCCCCCGGTTTAAGGGGTTGGCGAATCCAAGCCCATTATGCACGACCCGCTCGATGGAGCCGATGACGGATCGATGACCGGATGGGCGCAGGCGGTCAGGCAGCGACTGCGGATTTGCGGAGTTCCTTGACCGCACGCAGCACATCATCAACGTGCCCAGGGACCTTGAGGCCGCGCCATTCTTCTTTCAGGACGCCGTCTGCGCCGATGAGGAAGGTGCTGCGTTCGATACCCTTGACTTTCTTGCCGTACATGATCTTGTTCTTGACCACGCCGAACATGTGGCACATTTTTTCCTCGGTATCGGCGATCAGCTCAAAAGGCAGTTCCAGTTTGCCCTTGAAGTCGTCATGGGACTTCATGTTGTCCCGGGACACACCAAAGATGATCGCTCCGGCCTTGGTGAATTCCTTGAATTTGTCGCGGAACTGCATGGCTTCCGTGGTACAGCCGGGCGTGTTGTCTTTGGGGTAGAAATACAGGATGACGATCTTGCCCAGGTGCGACGAGTTGGTGACCCGGACTCCTCCGGTGGCGTTGGCCTCGAATTCAGGGATGGATTTGTTGACAACAATCGCCATGGTGGGTTCATCTCGCGTGACGGGAACTGTCGGGGAACAGAAGCCAAGAGACCGCGCTGTTGGCAGCGTTGAGGCCAGGATTACCAACCCTAGATTTTACTCTGAAAGTGGCCTGGCCGGCGCCCTTGCTGGGTCTTCTCAATAAAGGAAACCTAGAGGCCGGGCAGCAGCAATGCGGCCGCCACCCGACGTCCTTCTCCGGCGAGGATGTTGAAGGTTCGACAGGCAGCGGGCGTATCCATGGTTTCCAGGCCGATGCGGCGGCGCATGATGGGCGCCAGCCACGCTGGCAAGGGAAAACGCAGCCGGTCGCCGCTTCCGAAGAGGACGAGCTCAACGTCCAGTTCGGCCAGAGGGCTGAAATGTTCGGCTGTCAGATCCTCGAACCGTGGGCAGTTCCAGGGTTGTCGCAGTCCTTGCGAGGTGAGGATGACCGGATGGTGGATGCGTTCGGAACCCAGGCCTACCCAACCGGGCCCGTACGCACTGATGGTCTGGACTCCCGTGAAATCGGGTTGAAATTTCATGTGCCGAAGACTGGGTGGACCGGCGCCGCGCGGCATCGGTCGGCAGACTGAGTCTGTGGTCAAATTATAGGTTTAGCCGCGTGAGTGACGGTTCGGAGCGACCTTGAAGACCATTCAGAAATCAGCCAAGCTGGCCAATGTGCTGTACGACATACGCGGCCCCATCATGGAGGCAGCCCGTCGGATGGAGGACGAGGGCCAGAAGATCATCAAGCTCAATATCGGCAACCTCGCGCCGTTCGGTTTCGACGCGCCCGAGGAAATTCAGCAGGACATGATTCGCAACCTGCCCAACTCGGCCGGTTACTCCGACAGCAAAGGCATCTTTGCTGCGCGCAAGGCGGTGATGCACGAAACCCAGAAGCAGGGAATTGCCGGTGTCACGCTGGACGACATTTACCTGGGCAATGGCGCCAGCGAATTGATCACGATGGCGACCAATGCCCTGCTGGACGATGGAGACGAACTGCTGCTGCCCATGCCCGACTATCCGCTCTGGACAGCGGCCACCAGCCTGTCAGGCGGCAAACCGGTGCATTACCTGTGCGACGAGTCCAGAGGATGGTTGCCGGACCTGGACGACATCCGGGCGCGCATCACGCCGCGGACCAAGGGCATCGTGGTGATCAATCCCAACAACCCGACCGGGGTGCTGTATGGGACCGAACTGCTCGCAGGCATCGTGGCGATAGCCCGTGAGCATGGGCTGGTGCTGATGGCCGACGAGGTGTACGACAAGGTCCTGTACGACGGTGCGCAGCACACCGCCCTGGCCAGTCTGTCCAGCGATGTGCTGACGCTGACCTTCAACTCCCTGAGCAAGAGTTACCGATCCTGCGGGTACCGGGCGGGCTGGATGGTCGTCTCGGGCGATAAAAAGGCGGCCGCCGATTACATCGAGGGGCTCAACATGCTGTCGAACATGAAGCTGTGCTCCAACGTGCCCGGGCAGTGGGCGGTGCAGACGGCGCTCGGGGGGTACCAGAGCATCAACGAACTGGTGGCACCAGGCGGTCGGCTGAGGCGGCAGCGGGATCTGGCCTACGAACTGATCACGGCCATCCCGGGTGTGACCTGTGTCAAGCCCAGTGCGGCGCTCTACATGTTTCCGAGGCTGGATCCGACGGTCTACCCGATCGAGGATGATCGTCTGTTTTTCCTCGAGGTCCTCAAGGAGACGCGGGTCATGCTGGTGCAGGGGACGGGTTTCAACTGGCCCCACCCGGACCATTTCCGCATCGTTTTCCTGCCCCATGAGGATGATCTTCGGGAGGCGATCGGGCGGCTCGCCCGGTTCCTGGAGTCCTATCGCAAGCGGTACGGTCACTGAGGGCCGGGAACCCGGATAAGTTACTCCTGAAATGATAGCTAGAAATGACCGACTGGCAAGGCGCTGAGATCAAAATGAATGAAATTTCCATGAAACCGATACAGGTGGGCTTGCTGGGCATCGGCACGGTGGGTAGTGGCGTTTTCAGTGTGCTGCACCGCAATCAGGCGGAAATCCGACGGCGGGCCGGACGGGGGATCGAGATCACCATGGTCGCGGATCTGGACACCGAGCGGGCGCGACGTATCGTGGGGGACGGGGTGACGGTCGTCGCCGACGCGCGTGCCGTGATCGCCAATCCAGACATCGACATCGTGATCGAACTCATCGGCGGCTACGGCATCGCCAGGGCTTTGGTGCTCGAGGCGATCGCTGCGGGCAAGCATGTGGTCACCGCCAACAAGGCGCTGCTCGCAGTGCATGGCAC
>VERU01000153.1 GCA_018882485.1 Rhodoferax sp.
TGAGATGGTTCCAGCCGCCGGGAAACAGGCTGGTGTCGACCGGCGAAAGCTTGAAGCCGGCGTTGCGCAGGTCCACCGAGGTGTAGAACGGCGGCGTGTGCTCCATCCACTCCAGGCGGAACCAGCGCTCGATGGCGGGCATGGAATCCAGCACCCGCTGCTCCAGCTCATTGATCGGGCCGGTGAGGGCGGTGACAAGATGGGGAACCATGGGTGAACTCCAAAGGGCGGCCGATGGGGCGCGCGAAGATGATCCGTCAGTTGGGGCCGAACGCCGGTTCCTCAAGTGCGCAGGTTACCGTCGCCCAGCACCACGTACTTGAGCGAGGTCAGGCCCTCGATGCCCACCGGGCCCCGGGCGTGGAACTTGTCGGTGGAGATGCCGATCTCTGCGCCCAGCCCGTATTCGAAGCCGTCCGCGAAGCGGGTACTGGCGTTGACCATCACGCTGGCGGAGTCCACCTCGCGCAGGAAAGTCTGGGCGTGCAGGTGGTCGCGCGTGACGATGCTGTCGGTGTGGTGGCTGGAGTAGTGGTTGATGTGGGCGATGGCCTAGTCCAGCCCGGCCACCACCTTGATGCTGATGATGGGCGCCAGGTACTCCTCGCTCCAGTCGCTGTCCTGCGCCGGCACCACAACTGCTCCTGGATTCATAGCTAGAAACCCATTATCCACGGGGCTTGAATGGCTTTTTTGCCCCAGGATTTCCAGGGTTTTCGGGCAGCCCCGCATCTCCACGCCCTTGGCCGCGAACACCGCACCGATGCGCGGCAGGAATGCAGCCGCCACACCCTGGGCCACCAGCAGGCCCTCGGCGGCGTTGCAGGGGCTGTACTTCTGCGTCTTGGCGTTGTCGACCACGGCCAGCGCCATCTCCAGGTCGCAGGGGTCGTCCACATACACATGGCAATTGCCATCCAGGTGCTTGATCACCGGCACCCGGGCATCACGGCTGATGCGCTCGATCAGACCCTTGCCGCCCCGGGGGATCACCACATCGATGAACTGCGGCAGGGTGATCAGCTGGCCCACCACCTCGCGATCGGTCGTCTGCACCAGCTGCACCGCGTCGGCCGGCAGCCCGGCCTCGGTCAGCGCCTGCTGAACCAGGCGTGCCAGCGCCTTGTTCGAGTCGATGGCTTCGGAGCCGCCCCGCAGGATGCAGGCATTGCCACTCTTGATCGACAGACTCGCCGCCTCGATGGTCACGTTGGGACGGCTTTCGTAGATCATGGCGAACACCCCGATGGGCACCCGCATCTGGCCAACGCGGATGCCGCTGGGCTGCTGGCGCAGCCCGATCACCTCGCCGATCACATCCGGCATGGCCGCGAGCTGCTCGCAGCCCTGGGCACAGGTTTCCAGGACCTTGGGCGTCAGGCGCAGCCGGTCGACCATGGGGGCCGGCAGCCCGGCCGCCTCGGCCCGCGACAGGTCGCTCGCGTTGTCCCGCTGCAGCGATGCCACGTTGTCGCGCAGCAGCGCCGCCAGCCGCCGCAAGGCCCGGTTGCGGGTGGCGGTGTCGGCCCTGGCCATGCCGACCGAAGCCGCCTTGGCACAGGAGCCCAGCGACTGGACCTGTTCGGTGATGGAGAGCGCGTTCATGGCCTGATTTTTGCAGATCGGCGGTCGTCTGCCGCCGGCCGGGTGAATAATGGGCGGGTCGCCGGTCCAGCGGCTCTCGACACTGCGCCATGCCCTTCGCCACCGCGTCCGACGGAACCCGGCTGCACTACGACACCGACGGCCAGGGCGAGCCGCTGCTGCTGATCGCCGGCCAGGCCAGCGACCACCGGGAGTGGGACGGTGTGCGCGCGGACTTTGCCGCCCACCACCGGGTGATCGTCTGGGACTACCGCGGCACCGGCGCCAGCGACAAGCCCCGGCAACCGGCCTACAGCACCCGCGGATTCGCCGACGATGCCGTGGCCATCCTGGATCACCTGGGGTTGGCGCGCGCCCATGCCTACGGGGTGTCCATGGGGGGCCGGGTGGCTCAGTGGCTGGGCATTGACCATGGCCATCGGCTGGGCGCGCTGGTGCTGGGTGCCACCACGCCCGGCAACGCCCACGGCGTGGCCAGGCATCCGGCCGTCACCCAGGCCATGCAGCGCGGCGACTGGGCCAGCCTGCGCCACACCCTGGTCTCACCCGACTGGAGCCGCACCCACCCGGACTTCGAGGCGCGCATGGCCGCCATGGACGCCACGCCGGCACCGGCCCACGCGCGCCGCCTGCACTACCAGGCCAGCGAAGCCCTCGACAGCTGGGACGCGCTGCCCCAGATCACGGCGCCCACGCTGGTCATTCACGGCAGCCAGGACGAGATCAATGTGAGTGCCAATGCCGCGCTGCTGGCGAGCCGGATTCCCGGCGCCGAGTTGGCGGTGATCGATGGTGCCCGGCACAGCTATTTCGAAGAATTCCGGACGCTTGCCAGCCAACGGGTGCTCGAGTTTTTGCAACGGCATCCAACCACTCACTGAGCCAGTCGTCTCAAACCCGCTCACTCATGGCTTGTATAGAATTCATTTTTTTATTCATTAAATTATTCACCTGATGCCTGGACACAGTGATCGGCTGAAACTCTTGCTGACAGCAGGGCCACGGTCGGCGCAGCAGATCATGGGAAAATTGGGCATCAGTCAGCCTACCTTGTCCCGTGCAATCGCCGCGATGGGGAACGAACTTGTTCGCATCAGGGCTGGAAGAACCATTCACTACGCCCTGCAAGATGTGGCCAGAGGCTTGCCCGAAACACCTGTGTACCGGGTAGGGACAGACGGCAAGATTGGACGTCTGGGCATGTTGATGCCCGTGCGCGACCAGGGCTTTGTGATGCAGGGCGATGACGGCACCACGGCACACAGCGAGGGACTCCCGTGGTGGCTTCTCGACCTGCGACCACAGGGTTTCATGGGGCGAGCGTTTGCCAGGCGCTATGCCCAGGAATTGGGCATGCCCGCCCAGATCGCGCAATGGTCCGACGCTCAGGCCCTGCGGGCGCTCCTGTCTCACGGGCATGATGGGGTGGGCAACTTGCTGCTGGGCGATCTGGCGAGAGACCGCTTCCTCAATGCGCCAGACCCGGTGGCCATCCCCGTGGCCGACAAGGGCGAAGCCTATGTGCGCCTGGCCCGCGAGCTGGCCAACCCAGGCGACACCTGGTCGTCGGCGGCAGGTGAGCAACCCAAATTTGCCACCTATGCACAAACCACTCGGGGAGATGCGCATCAGATCGTCAAGTTCACTTTGCCCGACGACAACCCGATCACCGAACGCTGGCGGGACCTGCTGCTGGCCGAACACCATGCCCTGCAGGCCCTGAGTGATGCTGGCGTGGCCGCTTCACGCGTCCACATCATCGATCACGGGAGCCAGCGATTTCTGGAGGTCGAGCGATTTGACCGTGTAGGACCCAGGGGCCGCTGCAGCCTGTATTCACTCGCCGCCATGGACGCTGAGTTCACGGGTTTGGCGCGGTCTGCCTGGCCAGTGGTGACGGCCGCCTTGTCCTCGGCCGGCCACATTGACCCACAGGCGCATGAGGGTGCTTCGCTGCTCTACGCATTTGGGACCTTGATCGGCAATACCGACATGCACCACGGGAACCTGTCCTTCCTGGGCCCGCCAGGGCACCCCTATCCCCTGGCGCCAGCCTACGACATGCTGCCCATGGGATTCCAGCCCGGCTCTGGTGGTGGACTCAATGATTCACTCGCACCGGCAAACCTGCATCCGGCGGTGAGCCCCGCCCTGTGGCGCCGGGCTTACACGATGGCAAACGCATTTCTTGACCGTATCCAGGCTGACCCGCGCTTCTCCGGGCGTTTTGCGCCGTGCATGATCAGCCTGGCAGACCATTTGAGACAGGCTGGCAGCCGCATTGACCGACTCGCGGATTAGCAATTCGTACATCTTCTCCATCTTCCTCACGCAGGGAGAGGCGCCGGCACACCATCCGCCTGGGCCATGTTCGCCACCAGATCGTCGATGAAGACCCGCACCTTGGCCGGCAGCACGACGCCCTGGCCCGCATCAAGGCGGCTACGCTGTTCATTCACGGCAGCCAGGACGTGATCAACGTGAGTTCCAACGCCGCGCTGCTGGCAGGCCGGCTTCCCGTTATCAAGCAGCTGATGTCTTGCTTGGCAAAAATTCGTGAACAAGCCTTTACATATAAAGCATAATCAAAGTTATTATTTAAAATTGCATGGTATGTTTTCCCGTCTCAGCGTCAATCGCCTTCAGCGCTTGGCACAGCAATTCCCAGCCGTCTTGATTCTGGGCGCCCGCCAGGTTGGCAAGACCACGCTCGCACGTCAGACCTTTCCAGGTTTTGGGTACCAGGATCTGGAAGATCCCGGCACCTATGGCCTGTTTGCCGAAGATCCGCGATTTCAATTGGATGCCCGATCTGGCCACGACGGCCTGATCCTGGATGAGGCCCAACGCCTCCCGGTTTTGTTTGATGCATTGCGCGGCGCCATTGATGCCGACCGCGCACGGATGGGGCGTTTTGTCATACTGGGTTCAGCTCAGCCGACGCTCGTGCGCCAGGTCGCCGAAAGCCTGGCGGGGCGCGTTGGAATTTTGGAACTGGCGCCCTTGACCGTTCAGGAAAGCAGTACGGGCGACACCCCAGTGACAGACTACCAGCACATCTGGCTCGCAGGTGGTTTTCCTGACGCGCTGGGTTCGGCCCGGCGGGGTGGTCATTTCAGGGACTGGTGGGAAGCCTATTTGCGCACCTACGTTGAACGCGACCTGCCCGTCATGGGTGTGGACGCCAACCCCATCATGATGCGAAAACTGCTGACGATGCTGGCGCATGCTCAAGGGGGTATGGCCAACCACAGTCAGCTCGCAGCCGCCCTGGGCCTGTCACAACCAACGGTCACCCGTTACATCAACATCCTGGAACACAGTTTTCTGCTCAGACGCCTGCCGCCCTACTTCCGCAACATGGGCAAGCGCTTGGTCAAGGCGCCGAAGCTTTACCTACGCGACACCGGCTTGCTGCATCACCTGCTGAACATTGACTCGCTCGAGGTGCTGGAGACTCACCCCATCCGGGGCGCGAGCTGGGAGACCTTTGTGATGGAGGACCTGCTGCGGCGGGAGGCCGAGGCTTACCCGTACAGCGTTCCGCACTATTGGCGCACGGCCGGTGGTGCCGAGGTAGACCTGTTGCTGGAGCGCCGCGGCGGTCTGCATGCCGTCGAAATCAAGACCTCAAGGGCAAGCTCGCCTTACCTTGCCCGCAGCCTGCGCGCCATCATGGCCGACACCCAGGCAGTCAGCGCCACCATCATCGACCAGGGGCAGGGGAGCGAACCTTTGGCGCCAGGTGTGTACCGGCGTGGATTTGGTGAAGCAAGCACCTGGCTACCGGACGTCATCCTTTGAGGGGATGGCTCGGCTCTGCCATGTTCGCCACCAGGTAGTCAATGAAGACCCGCACCTTGGCCGGCAGCAGACGGGTGGCGGTGAGGGCGTAGGCCCCGACCACCGGCGGTGACCAGTCGGGCAGCACCCGCTCCAGGCGCCCTGCCGCCAGGTCTGCCTGCACCCACGACTCGGCCGACTGAACAATGCCCTGGCCACCCAGCGCCAGTTGCTGCAGCAGGCCACGGCTGTTGGCGACAAACTGCCCACCCACCTCGACGCTCTGGCTGCTGCCATCACGATGCACCAACACCCAGGGCGCCTCCTTCATGCGCAGGCAGTCGTGGCCGGCCAGGTCCTGCGGCCGGGCCGGCATGCCGCGCCGCTGCAAGTAGTCGGGGGCGGCCACCAGCACGGTGGCCAGTCGGGCGATCGGGCGGGCGATCAGGTTCTGGTCCTGGGGCGGCCCCATGCGAATGGCCACGTCGACCGGGTCCCCCATGAGGTCTGCCCGGTTGGGTGTGAGGTCCAGATCAAACCGGATGCCGGGGTAGCGGCGCGAAAAATCAGCGAGCAGAGGGCTCAGGTAGATCACGCTGAAGTCCACCGGCAGCGAGGCCCGGATCACCCCGCTGGGCTGCGTCTGCAGGTCGGTGAGTTCCTGGTTCGCCAACTCGGCCTCCTGGATGATGCGCTGGCAGTTGTTGAAGTACAGCCGGCCACCCTCGGTCAGCTCCACGCGGCGGGTACTGCGGTTGAACAGGCGCAGGCCCACCGCACGCTCCAGTTCGGCGATGCGGCGCGACACGGTGGAGTTGGGCAGGCCCAGCACCTCGGCCGCACGGCGAAAGCTGCTGGCGCGCGCCACCTCCACAAAGAGGTGCATGTTTCTGAAAATTTCCATGGCCTGATTGTGCCGCTCATGGATCAATCAATTCTGATTTCACGGCTTTATCCCGACAGGAGAGATTCAGACAATGGCCGTTCATCACTTGGACCCTATCGGGCCTGTGTCGTCGTCTTGCTCTTGTTGAAGGTATTTCCGTGAACCAGGAAAAAATTCTTGTCCTCAACGCCACCGGCAAGGTCGGGCGCCATGTGT
>VERU01000154.1 GCA_018882485.1 Rhodoferax sp.
CGCCGAAACCGACCTGGACCTGGGTCACTACGAGCGCTTCATCGAAACCCGGATGCGCAAGGCAAACAATTTCACCACGGGACAGATCTACAAGAGCGTACTGGAAAAGGAACGGCGGGGCGACTATCTGGGCAAGACGGTTCAGGTGATTCCCCACGTCACCCATGAGATTCAGGAATTCGTCAAACGGGGGGCAGGCGTCGGCACACCGGATGCGGTCGATGTCGCCATCGTCGAAATCGGGGGCACCGTCGGCGACATCGAGTCCCTGCCCTTCCTGGAGGCGGTGCGCCAGATGAGCCTGGCTCTGGGTCCGAACAACAGCGCGTTTGTGCACCTCAGCTATGTGCCCTGGATCGCCGCAGCGGGAGAACTCAAGACCAAACCCACCCAGCACACCGCCAAGCAACTGCGCGAAATCGGGATCCAGGCCGATGCGCTGGTCTGTCGTGCGGACCGACCGATCCCCGATGAAGAGCGTCAGAAAATCTCCCTGTTTTCCAACGTACCGGTGTGGGGCGTCATTTCCATGTGGGATGTGGACACCATCTACAAGGTGCCGCGCATGTTGCACGAGCAGGGTCTCGACGGGCTGATCTGCGACCGCCTCAGGCTGAATACCCCACCCGCCAATCTCAAGCGCTGGGACGACCTGGTGCACGAACTCGAGCATCCCCGCAGTGAAATCAGCGTGGCGATGGTCGGCAAGTATGTGGATTTGTCGGACAGCTACAAGTCGCTCAACGAGGCCCTGCGTCACGCAGGCATGAAGAACCACGCCCGGGTCAAGATCGATTACATCGACTCCGAGACCATCACCCCGGAAACCGTGACCCAGCTCGCTCGGTTCGATGCCATCCTGGTTCCCGGCGGCTTCGGCAAGCGCGGCATCGAAGGCAAGATCTGCGCCGCGCGGTTTGCGCGCGAAGGCAAGGTCCCTTACCTCGGGATCTGCCTGGGCATGCAGGTAGCGACCATCGAATTCGCGCGCCATGTCGCCGGGCTGGAAGGCGCCAACAGCACCGAATTCGATCCGCAGTGCGCCTATCCGGTGATCGCCCTGATCACCGAGTGGAAGGACGAGGACGGCACCATCAAGACCCGCGACGAACACTCGGATCTGGGTGGCACCATGCGGCTCGGTGCGCAGAGTTCCGACGTTGCCCGCGGAACGCTGGCCCACCACATCTACGGCGACCTGGTGACCGAACGGCACCGCCACCGTTACGAAGCGAATGTCCGCTACCTCGACGCCCTGCGCTCGGCGGGCCTGGTGATCTCGGCCCTGACCCAGCGCGAACACCTCACCGAAATCATCGAACTCCCCCAGGAAGTCCACCCCTGGTACATGGGCGTGCAATTCCACCCGGAGTTCAAGTCGACGCCCTGGAGCGGTCACCCGCTGTTCAACGCCTTCATCAAGGCGGCCATCGATCATCACAACGACGGCAAGACGCTGAAGGCGGTTGCCTGATGCGCCTTTGCGGGTTTGAAGTCGGCCTCACCCATCGGCTGTTCCTGATCGCCGGCCCCTGCGTGATCGAATCCGAGCAGCTGCAAATGGACACCGCCGGCCGGCTGCAGGAGATCACCCGCAGCCTGGGCATTCCGTTCATTTTCAAAAGCAGCTTTGACAAGGCCAACCGCTCCAGTGGAAGGTCCTACCGAGGCCCCGGTATGGCTGAGGGCCTGGACATACTGGCCAAGGTCCGGCGGCAGATCGGCGTCCCCGTGCTGACCGACATCCACGAAGCCGACCAGGTTGAACCGGTGGCTGCGGTTGCCGATGTGCTGCAGACCCCGGCCTTTCTATGCCGCCAGACCGATTTCATCCGGGCCGTGGCGCAGTCAGGTCGACCGGTGAACATCAAGAAGGGTCAGTTCCTGGCGCCGCAGGATATGGCCCACGTCATCGACAAGGCGCGCGCAGCGGCCGAAGAGGTCGGTCTGGATCCCGACCGCTTCCTGGCCTGCGAGCGCGGAGCGAGTTTCGGCTACCACAACCTCGTGAGCGACATGCGCTCACTGGCCATCATGCGGGCAACGCGAGCGCCTGTGGTGTTCGACGCCACGCACTCGGTACAACTCCCGGGCGGTCAGGGTGATCGCAGCGGTGGCGACCGGACCATGGTCCCGGTGCTGGCGCGGGCTGCGGTCGCTGCGGGCGTGAGCGGGCTCTTCATGGAGACCCACCCGGATCCGGACCGGGCGCTCAGCGACGGCCCCAACGCGGTACCGCTCAAGCACATGCCGGCATTGCTGGCCAGCCTGCTGGAGCTCGACGCGGTCACCAAGCGCCATGGATTTCTCGAAGAACAGTTCGGAGCCTGACATGCCCTCTGCCTACCTCATCGCCAACGTCACGGTCACCAACGCCACGCAGTACGAGGACTACAAGAAATGGTCCTCGCATGCCATGCAGGTTCATGGAGCCGAAATCTGCGTTCGGGGCGGTGCCGTCTCGGTGATGGAAGGAGACTGGACGCCGGACCGTCTGGTGGTGCTCAAATTCCCGGATCTGGCGGCGGCACACCGGTTCGAATCCTCACCCGAGTACGGTCGGGCCCGCGCCGCCCGAAAGGGCGCGGCCATCATGCGCATGGTGATCGTCGAAGGCGTCTGATCCCGTTTTTTTTCCTGACATCTGAAAGAGTGCAATGAGTGCAATTGTGGATATCGTGGGCCGTGAAATCCTGGATTCGCGCGGCAATCCCACCGTGGAATGCGACGTGCTGCTGGAATCCGGGACCATGGGCCGGGCTGCGGTGCCCTCCGGGGCGTCGACGGGCAGCCGTGAGGCCATCGAATTGCGTGACGGCGATCCCGATCGCTACCTGGGCAAGGGGGTGCGCCGCGCGGTGGAGCACATCAACACCGAGATTTCGGAGGCGGTGCTCGGGCTGGACGCTTCGGAACAGGCTTTCCTGGACAAGACACTGATCGATCTGGACGGGACCGACAACAAGTCCCGCCTCGGAGCCAACGCGATGCTGGCGGTCTCGATGGCGGTGGCCCGGGCTGCAGCCGAGGAGTCGGGTACCCCGCTGTACCGTTACTTCGGGGGCATGGGGGCGGTACAGATGCCGGTGCCGATGATGAATGTGGTCAACGGCGGAGCCCATGCCAACAACAATCTGGATCTGCAGGAGTTCATGATCATTCCGGTCGGTGCGCCGAACTTCCGCGAAGCGGTGCGCTACGGTGCCGAGGTGTTCCATGCCCTCAAAAAGATCCTGCACGACCGGGGTATGAGCGTGGCCGTGGGCGACGAGGGTGGTTTCGCACCCAACGTCGCCAGCCATGAAGCGGCCCTGCAACTGATACTGGAAGCCATCGACAAGGCGGGATTCGTCGCCGGTTCGCAGATCGCACTGGGCCTGGACTGTGCGGCCAGCGAGTTCTACCGCGACGGGCGGTACCACCTGGAGGGTGAGGGCCTGTCGCTGACCGCCACCGAGTGGACCGACATGCTCGCGACCTGGGTGGACAAGTATCCGATCCTCAGCATCGAAGACGGCATGGGCGAGAGCGACTGGGACGGCTGGGCGCTGCTGACCGAGCGCCTGGGCAAGAAAATCCAGATCGTTGGTGACGACCTGTTCGTGACCAACACCCGGATCCTGCGGGAGGGAATCCAGCGGGGCATCGCCAACTCCATCCTGATCAAGATCAACCAGATCGGTACCCTCACCGAGACCTTTGCCGCCATTGAAATGGCCAAGCGGGCAGGCTACACCGCCGTGATCAGCCATCGCTCAGGCGAGACCGAAGATGCCACCATTGCCGATATCGCCGTCGGAACCAATGCGGGCCAGATCAAGACGGGCAGCCTGAGCCGATCTGACCGGATGGCCAAGTACAACCAGCTGCTGCGGATCGAGGAAGATCTGGGCGAAGTCGCGGTCTACCCGGGCCGGGACGCCTTCTACAACCTGCGCTGACGCCCTGGCCATGGGCCGCCGCCTTGTCGCCATTGCCCTGGCGGTGCTGTTGCTGGTGCTGCAGGCGCAGCTCTGGTTCGGCCGAGGCAGCCTGCCCAACGTATCCAGGCTGACCGACCAGTTGCGCGCCCAGAACCAGGCCAATCAACAGGCTCGCCAGGCCAACGACCGACTCGGGGCCGAGGTGCGGGACCTCAAGGAAGGGCTCGAGATGGTCGAGGAGAAAGCCCGCCTCGAACTCGGCATGGTCAAACCCAACGAGATCCTGGTGCAGACCGGCCGATGAACGCCCGACCGGGCGCCCTGCGCATGGCCCTGCTGGGGGCCGAATGCACTGGCAAGACCACTCTGGCCAGCCGCCTGCATCGGACGCTCTCGGAGCAGGGCTGGTGCGTGCACCGCGTGGACGAAGTGCTTCGCGACTGGTGTGTGCGAAACGGACGCACGCCGGGCGCGAACGAGCAGGAGCCTATCGCCCTCGAGCAAACGGCCAGGGGGCTGGCGTCAGGGTGTCACGATATTCTGGTGTCGGACACCACCGCTTTGATGACCGCGATCTATAGTGAGCTGCACTTTGGCGATCCGTCGCTGACCCGGAACGCGGTCGAGGCGCTTCGAAGTTTCGATCTGATCCTGCTGCTGGCACCCGACATCCCTTGGGTGGCCGATGGACTGCAACGCGACGGACCGCAGCAGCGATCGCGGTTCCACGCCCGCCTGTGCGAGGTCCTGGAGGACCACCAGTTACCCCATGACCTCGTGCAAGGCCAGGGTACTGAGCGCATGGCCCGGGCGCTGGAACAGGTGGAATCGGCTTTGAGAAACCGCTTGGCACCGGTTGTCGCCCACCGAGAGCCTAATGCACCGGTTGGTTCGCAGGCGGTGCGTCCCCCGGGGGGGTGAACAGGCGCTCGACGTCGATGGCGTCAAAGCGGTACTGAAGGCCGCAGAAGTCACAACCCACTTCGACCACACCCCGCTCACCCAGGATATCCTGGGCTTCGGACCGGCCCAGACCGACAATCATGCGACCCACCCGTTCCCGGCTGCAACGACAGCGGAACCGGGGTCCCTGGGGACCGGTCACCGGATCGAAACGCCGCACATCTTCCTGCCAGAACAGGCGGCGCAGCAGGGTGTCGGCATCCAGCCTCAGCAACTCATCGCGTTGCAGGCTGGACGCCAACAAGGCGATGCGCCGGTAGTCCTCGTCCCGGCCGATGGCGTCTTCCTGAGCCTGCCGCAAACGTTCCGACTCCAGGTTACCGGCACCTTGTACCGGCAGGCGCTGAACCAGCAAACCTGCAGCGACCTCCGCGTCGGCCGCCAGCACCAGACAGGTATCGAGTTGTTCACTCTGCAGCATGTAGTGCTGCAACACCAGCGAGACCCGGTCCAGCCGCTCCCCCCGGTCACCGAACAAGGGCACCACGCCCTGGTACGCCTGCTGTCCCGGCAGCCGGTCTCGGGGATCGAGCGTGATGGCGCAGCGCCCCTGGTTGTTCCGGTTGACCAGGTCGGCGAACCCCACACCGGGATCGATATCACCGGTCACCGTGGCGGTCGCGCGCAAGCTCAGATCGGAGCCTACCTCGGCCACCGCCAGTCTGACGGGCCCGTCCCCGTGAACCTGCAACACCAGCGAACCGTTGAACTTGATATTCGCCTGCATCAGGCAGGCCGCAGCGGTCAGCTCACCCAGCAGATCCCGAACCGCCGGCGCGTAGGGCGGGTGGGCCCCGCCCTGGGCACGCCGCGCCAGCACCTCGGTCCAGGCATCGGTCAGGCGCACCAGTGCGCCCCGCACCGGCAAGCCTTCGAACAAAAAACGGTGCAGCGATGACACGGTCAGTCATCCTGTCGGGACAGGACACGCAGCCGCTCCACCTCAGGCCACCTGTCTGAGGGTGGCGCGAAAACGGCGGGCATTCTCGATGTAGTGGCGCGCACTCCAGCGCAAACCTTCGAGTTGCTGCGGCGTCAGGCTGCGCACCACCCGGGCCGGACTGCCCAGAATCATCGATCCATCGGGAAACTCCTTGCCCTCGGTCACCAGCGCGCCCGCGCCGACCAGACAGCCCCGGCCGATGCGAGCGCCATTCAGCACCACCGCACCGATTCCGATCAGGGAATCGTCGCCGACGGTGCACCCGTGCAGCATCACCTTGTGACCGACGGTGACACCGCTTCCGATGACCAGGGGCAGGCCCTCATCGGCATGCAGCACACTGCCGTCCTGGATGTTGCTGCCCGCACCAACCTGGATCGGATCGGTGTCTCCGCGCAGGACGGCTCCGAACCAGATGCTGACGTCCTCGGCCAGCGTGACGGCGCCCACCACCTGCGCGCTGTCTGCCACCCAGGCGGATTCCGCCACCTCGGGCCTGATCCCGTCGAGTTCGTAGATTGCCATGTTCGCCTTCCATCGCCGGCCGCGGCCGGCTCTGCCGGATTGTACGAAGCGCTCGGGACCGCCCGCCCTGTCACCCTCTGGGGTGGTGCTGGGCATGAATCTGCCGCAACCGCTCGCGCGCCACATGGGT
>VERU01000619.1 GCA_018882485.1 Rhodoferax sp.
CGTGCTGTCGCGGCGGCGGCGCGGGATGGTGCAGGCGCGGTTGCTGGATGCACAGACCGATGCCGCCGATGGTCGCCGCCAGATCTACCGCCTGACGCCGGCCAGCCGCGACCTGACGGCCTACCTGGTCTGCCTCGCACACTGGGCGGGCAGCTACCTGGAGCAGCAGGATTCGATCCAGGCCTGGCACCGGACCTGCGGTCGGCCGCTGGTTCCAAGGGTGGTGTGCAGCGCCTGCACGGCGCCCCTGCTTCCCTGGGATGTGACGTTCTCCCCCGTTCCCCACTTCAAGAAGGAATCATCATGAGCACCGAACTGCTGCGTCGCCTGGATCGCCGTATCGAGCCGGGAGATCACCCCTACCTGCAAGGGGCCTGGACACCGCTGCTGGAAGAGGTCAATGCAACCGATCTGCCGGTGCTCGAAGGCGCCATCCCCACCGACATCGACGGGGTATACCTGCGCAACACGCAGAATCCGGTGTTCCCCGCCATAGGCCGTTACCACCCCTTCGACGGTGACGGCATGATCCACATGATCTCGTTTCGCGACGGTCGGGCCGAATACCGCAACCGCTTCGTGGCCACCAAGGGCCTGGGTGCGGAGCTGGAAGCCGGACGGCGGCTGTGGGCCGGTTTGATGGAAAACCCCGCCCGCTCCGAGCGTCCGGGCTGGGGCGCGCACGGATCGATCAAGGACGCGTCCAGCACCGATGTGGTGGTGCATGCCGGCCGGGCACTGACGGCCTTCTACCAGTGCGGCGAGGGGTATCGGCTCGACCCCTACACCCTGGAGCAGCAGGGCATTCCATCCTGGTCGCCGCTGGACGGGATCTCGGCCCACATGAAGGTGGACGAGGGCACCGGCGAACTGCTGTTTTTCAACTACTCCAAGTACGCACCCTACATGCACTACGGCGTGGTGGACCGGCAGGACCGGCTGGTGCACTACGTGCCGATTCCCTTGCCAGGGCCGCGTCTGCCGCATGACATGGCCTTTACCGAGCATTACGCGATCCTGAACGACTTCCCGCTGTACTGGGACCCCGAACTTCTCAAGGAAGGCAAGCATGTGGTGAAGTTCCACGCCGACCAGCCCTCGCGCTTCGCGATCATTCCGCGTCGTGGTCAGAGCTCGGAGATCCGCTGGTTCGAGGCGGCGCCCACCTTCGTGCTGCACTGGCTCAACGCCTACGAAGAGGGCGATGAAATCGTGCTCGACGGCTACTTCCAGGACGAGCCGATGCCGCGCAACTACGAAGGCGCCCCCGCTGGCTACGAACGCATGATGTCCTACCTGGACCAGTACAAGATGGGTTGTCGCCTGCATCGCTGGCGCTTCAACCTCAAGACCGGCCAGACCACCGAACAGCGCCTGGACGACCGCATCCTCGAATTCGGCATGTTCAACCAGCAGTACGCCGCGCGCCCCTACCGCTACGCCTACAGCGCGGTGCAGGTGCCGGGCTGGTTCCTGTTCAACGGCTACGTCAAGCATGACCTGCAAACCGGCCAGTCCTGGCA
>VERU01000620.1 GCA_018882485.1 Rhodoferax sp.
GCCGGCGGGCCTGCCCCAGGGCTTGTACTTCCTCTCGGCGGTGGCGCTGCGGGGCTGGGCCTGCCGGGATGCCTGGCTGGCGCCCCGGGGCCACCTCGTCTGGGACGGCGCGTCCTGGTCCTGGGAGGAGGATGGCTCCCCGACCGGGGAGGCGCCGGCGACGCCGTTCGAACCGGCTGCGGCCACCCGCCTCGAGCAGCACCTCGACGGCCAGTCCTGGATGTTGCTGAGCCTGCGTGCACCCGGTGCTGCCCGGCGCTGGCTGTGGCTGCAGCGTCGGCAGGATCCTTCCCGGTGGCTGGCGCTGCGCCGTGCGGTCGTGGCGCTGGGCGGCGTGGCCGGGCCGGGTGCGGAGCGGTCCGCATGAGCAGCCCGCCGCCCGAGAACGGCGCCGGATCCGCCGATACCGATGCCGAGCTGGTGCGCCGGGCTGCGGCGGGCGACGCGCGTGCCTTCGAACTGCTGGTCATCAAGTACCAGCGGCGGGTGCAGCGCCTGATAGCCCGCATGGTGCGTGACAGCGACCTGGTCGAGGACATTGCCCAGGAAACCTTCATCAGCGCCTACCGGGCGCTGCCCCATTTCCGCGGCGACGCCCAGTTCTACACCTGGCTCTACCGCATCGCCGTCAACACCGCCAAGAAGGCGCTGCTGCAACTGCGGCGCCAACCCCAGGCCGCCGCCCAGTCGCTCGATGCGACGGAAGAGGGCGATGAAACTTTTCGCGCGGCGCCGGAACCAAGCACCGACGAAACGCCGGAATCGCAGCTGGCGGCCAAGGAAATCGCCGAGGCCGTCAACGCGGGCCTGCTGGCCCTGCCGGACGACCTCCGCGAGGCCCTCACGCTGCGTGAGATCGAAGGTCTGAGTTATGAGGAAATTGCCGCTGTGATGAACTGTCCGATCGGTACCGTGAGATCCCGGATCTTCCGGGCGCGGGATGCGATCTCCGCCCGTGTGCGGCCCATGCTGGACCGCCAGACCGGCAAGCGCTGGTAGCACCGCCATGGACCGCACCCCCGCGACCCCTGCACCCGAGCCGTCGAGCCTGCCGGACTGGCTGTCGGCGCTGGCCGACGGCCAGCTGGCGGGCGACGATCTGCAGCAGGCGCTGGATGCCCTGGGCCTGGAGCCGGCGGCCCAGGCGCACCGCGCGCACTGGCACACTGTGCACCTGATCGGCGAGGTGCTGCGCCACGGGCCTGCCCCGGTGACCCCGCACGACGAGCTGTTTCTGGCGCGCCTGCGGGTGCGCCTGCAGGCCGAGCCGGCGGCCCGGCTGCCCGATCCAGCCCGCGAGCCCGACGCTGCCGCCTTGGCAGACTCCGCGGTGGGCTCGGATGCTCCTGGAAAAGTAGCAAACTATCCTTATTCCACGGGGGTTAATGCCCGATTTGACACCAAAAAACCAGCGGCCAACGACCCGGGCTTCCGGTGGCGGCTGGCGGGCCTGGCCTCGGTGGCAGCGGTCGCGCTGATCGGCTGGTCCGTGGGGCCGGGCGGGTGGGGTGGCGCCGGAACC
>VERU01000155.1 GCA_018882485.1 Rhodoferax sp.
GTCCCGCACGGAGCGGGCCCAATGACCGGGCCTACTTGTTGGACAGCACCTGTCGCGCAACCTTGAAGCTTGCCATGCCCGCAGGCATCCCGGCGTACACCGCCACCTGCAACAGGCATTCCTGAATCTCCTCGCGTGTGACGCCGTTCTTCAACGCGATGCCGATATGCCCTGCCAATGCTTCCGTGCGGTTCATGGCGGCCAACATACCGATGTTCAGGAGGCTTCGGGTCCGCCGGTCCAGACCGGGTCGGCTCCAGATCGCGCCCCATGCGTGCTCGGTGACGAGTTCCTCCATCGGATAGGAGAAGTCCTCCGGATCGCTGAACGCCTTGTCGACCAGTTCATCGCCACCCAACTGCCGGCGCAGGGCGACGCCCTTGTCGAAATTCTCGGTCCGCTTCATTGGCATTGCATTCCTTCAGTGCCCCTTGCAGGGTGTTCCATCGCACACTCCTGGAGCGGCAGTCAATCGATGACGATGTTCTTGTCCGTCGCGAGCTTCTTGAAGGTTGCGAAGTCCGAGCGGACCCGCGCAGCGAACTGCTCCGGCGTCCAGTTCAACGGGACCGCACCGTCGGTCTGCATCTGGTCGACCAGTTCCTTGCTACGGGCGATCTCGACCAGTGCGCGGTTGTACCGCTGCACGATGTCCGGCGGCGTTCCGGCCGCGACCCAGGTACCCAGCCACAGGCCCGCCTCATAGCCCGGTGCGACGGAGTTCATCGTCGGCAGACCGGCAAAGTCAGGATGCGCCTGCCGGGATGCGACCCCTATCAGACGGGCCTTGCCAGCCTTCACCTGCGCACCCACGGTCGAACGGGACGCGACGATCAGATCGATCGTTCCGGCGAGCATGTCGACCACCGCCAGCGCCGTGCCCTTGTAGGGGACGTGCTGGATCTGCACCTTGGCGGCTCCGTCGAACAGTTCCTGTGCAATGTGGGCGATCGTGCCAACGCCGGCAGTGCCGTGGGTAACCTGGCCGGGCTTTGCACGCGCTGCGGCCACCAGGTCGGCGGGCGTGCGGATCGGCGATTGGCTGGCCACCGCGAACACCAGCGGATTCTCCGCGACGCCTGCCAGGGGTGCCAGGTCATTCACCACATCCACCGGTGTGGCGCGCATCGTGGCTGCGGCGGAGATCAGGCTGGTGGAAAACATCAGGATCTGTGATCCGTCCTTCGGGCCCTTCGCGACGGCAGCGGCGCCAATCATGCCGGACGCTCCGGCCCGGTTGTCCACGATCACCTGGGTGCCCAACTGTGCGGCCAGTTGGGGTGCAATCGCGCGGGCGAACAGGTCGGTGCTCGCGCCAGGAGCCGCCGGGACCACGATCCGGATCATCGGCGGCACGGGTGATTGCTGCGCGCCGGCCGACAGGCCTGCCAGCGCGATCCATGCGCCGGTCACCAAGGAAATCCAATGAGAACGCATTCGAGTCTCCTGCAATCATGTCAATGATGAATATGCATTATGCATAATCGTTGATCACTTCTGCAAGAGCAGTCGAACGGCCCGAGCCCACAGCCGCCGACGGCGGCAGTATTTCCACTACCCGGGGACCCCAATCGCACCGTCGCTCCTGAGCAACTCCAGCTCGTCGGGGCTGAAACCCCAATCGAACAGCGCGGCTTGCGTGTGCTCGCCCACGTCGGGCGGAGGACCCTGGACAGCGCCTGGCGTACGGGAAAAGCGTGGCGCGGGGGCAGGCTGCAGAACACCTTCGAGCTCGATGAAGTTCCGTCGGCTTTGCTGATGCGGGTGGGCCGGGGCCTCCGCCAGCGAAAGCACAGGCGTGAAGCAGGTCTGCGTACCTTCGAATGCCGCGACCCACGCGTCCCGCGTGCGGGTCCGCAGGACGTCGGCAATCGCCTTGCGCAGCTGCGGCCACCCGTTCCGATCATGCTGGTCGGCAAAGTCCTCTGGGTGCAGTCCCAGAACTCTCAAGGTGTTCTGGTAGAACGTGTGCTCGGTGGCCCCGACAGCCACCCACTTGCCGTCGAGCGTCTCGTACACCGAATACCACGGCGCGCCGGAATCCAGCCGATTCGTTCCACGCTCGTCTTTCCAGTAGCCTTCCGAAAACAGGCCATAGACCATGGCCATCAAGGACGTGGCGCCGTCCACCATGGCAGCGTCCACCACCTGGCCCTTGCCTGAAGCGCGCGCCGCATGGAGTGCACAAAGGACACCGAAGGCCAGGTACATCGACCCGCCACCGAAGTCGCCCACCAGATTCAGTGGAATGGCGGGTGGCTCCCCCTGGCGACCCATCGCATGCAGTGCGCCACTCAATGCGATGTAGTTGAGATCATGGCCGGGTGCAGTGGCAAGCGGCCCATCCTGCCCCCATCCACTCATCCGCCCGTAGACCAGGCGGGGATTGATGGCCAGGCACCGCTCCGGGCCGAGCCCCAGTCGCTCCATGACGCCGGGCCGAAAGCCCTCGACCAGAACATCCGCACGCGAGACCATGCGTTGCACCGCCTCCACCGCGGAGGGCTTCTTCAGGTCCATCGCGATGGAGCGTTTGCCGCGGAACATCACCTCGAACCTGCGCGCGACCGGCAAGCCGCTTTCGCCAGCGTGAAGACGGTCGATTCGAACGACTTCCGCGCCCATGTCCGACAGCATCATCGTGCAGAAGGGCACCGGGCCCACACCGCCCACCTCGAGGACCCGCAACCCCGACAACGGACCCGATGGCTTGCCTGCCTGTGTCATTGCTTCCTCCGCGCCTCGTCGCCTGGCGCCCGCATCTCGCCGCCACCCACTTACAACAGCGAGCGGGTCTGCCCACCGTCCAGCTGGATGTTCTCTCCGGTGATGAATCCTGCATGCTCAGACGCCAGAAACGCGACCGCTGCAGCAAGCTCTTCCGGCCGGCCGGCGCGCCGGAGTGGGACTGCGGCGATCCGTTGCTCCAGGTTGTGAAAGCTTGAGAATGTTGGCGTCAGCACGGTGGCAGGCGCCACGGCGTTGACCGTGACGCCATGCTGCGCAACCTCCATCGCCAGATGCTTGAGCGCCACCTGGACACCCGCGCGAAAGATCCCGGAGATCGCGTGACGGGGCATCGGCTGCTTGATGCTGGCCGAGGTGATCGCTATCACCCGCCCCCAGCCGCTGCTCACCATCAGCGGCACGACCTTGCGCAGCACCAGCAGTGCGCCGTGCAGTTGCTGCTGGTAGGCCTGATCCCAGCGGGCTTCATCCTGCTCATCCAGGAAATCCCGCATCGGGCTTGGTGGGCGCGGCGTGTTGAGCACCAGGATCTGGATACCGCCGAGATCTTGCGCATAGCGGACCAGTCGTTCGACATCTGTCGCCTGGGTGATATCGCCCGAGCAGACGTCTACCTGCACCGGATGCGTTGCGCACAAGTTCGCCCGGCAGACTTCCAGTCGTGCCATATCCCGTGCAAAGACCAGGAGGTTGACACCTTCGGCGGCCAGCCGTTCGCAAACGGCCAGCCCCAGGCCCTGGCTACCCCCGACCACCAATGCGCGCTTGCCGCGAATGCCCAGTTCCATGGTGCTCAGGCGCGGGTCAGGTAGCAACCGCCACGTCACCCGCTGCAATCAGCGCGTCGATCTCGGCAGGCGTACGTATTTCCTGCAATACCTCGCGCGTGTGTTCGCCGACACGGGCGCGCAGCGCGCTGCGTTCAGGCCGCGCACCGTCAAACCGCCAAGGTGGTCGCACCATCGGCAGGCCTTCCACCATGGGGCCCATCAGCCCAAGCCACTGGGTCTGCTCGTGTTCGACCACTTCGTGCATCGTCAGGACCGGTGCGAAGGGCACATCGGCCTCGGCCAGCAAGCGCTCCCATTCATCGCGAGGCTTGGTCCGGAACGCCTCTTCCATGATGCGAACCATTTCCGCGTAATGCTCCGGCACACGGCGGTCGTCATAGGTGCGGAAGCGCGGATCCTGCACCAGTTCCGGCCGCCCGATCAGCCGGGCCAGGTTGCCCCAGAACTTCTGCGACACGGACAGATGCATCGTGATCGCGCCACCATCCGCGCAGTCAAGACAGAAGTTCTGGGCCTGCGGATGGCGGGAGGTCCGCACCGGATCGATATCGACTTCATAGGCCTGGGTCAGTGCATCGATTGTCAGCAGCGAGATGGCCTCATGCAGGGAAGTCTCCATGAGCGCGCCGCGTCGGTCGGCACTGCGTTCTCGGCCCAGCAAGGCCGCCATGATCCCCATTGCACTGCCGATGGCGGTGATCAGATCGGCCATGCAGGTGCCTGTCAGCCGCCGCTTGCCCGCATCGTTCATGATCGAATAGATGCCACCGATGCTCTGGCCAATGGTGTCGTAGGCCGGGCGATCCACCCAGGGCCCACCACTGCCGAAGCCGGAGATCGACGCATACACCAGTCCGGGATTGACGGCGCGGCAGTCCTTGTCGCCCAGACCTAGAGCGGCCATCTTTCCGGGGCGCATGTTCTCGATCAGCACGTCGAACTTCGGTACGAGTTCTCGAAGAAGGCGCACACCCTGCGCGCTCTTCAGGTTGATGGCCGCGCTCTTCTTGCCCGTGTTGTACTGAATGAAATAGGCATTGCGGTTGTCCTGACCGCGCCGGAACGCCTCTCCCTCCGGGGGCTCGATCTTGACCACTTCGGCCCCAAGGGAGGCCAGGATGACACCTGCGTAAGGCGCCGAAATATAGGCCCCGACTTCCAGGATGCGGATGCCTGCAAGGGGTTGGGATTTCACGTCCGTCATCTCCTCATCACGTCAGATTGGATTCATCTCAGGATAATGCATTATGCATCAAGTGGTATTTCGGTCAGATCACAACTGGGCCAAGCCTTCCTTCACACGTCGATCCGTCCGTTTGCGCCGCGCCCCGCCGCTGTCTGATGCACTCCAGGTACGGAGCTCCCATCGACTACGCCTCGCCAGCCGCCGCAATGACGCTGCGGGTCTGGGCCGGACTTGTGAGCGTCTCGTCCACACGACTTTACGATGCGATGTGGACTGCCTAGGCGCAGCAGTTCGGCGTCCTTTCCTTGGAGCCTGCCACCAGCATATCGGCCGACACCGTCGTCCATGGCCTCTTGGCGGACCGATTCGGCAGTCATCGCGTCATCTTGTACGCAAATCCTGCCGATTTCGACGCCAACGCTGCAGCTACAGCCGCAGCCGCCACGGACGACGGCGTTGCTGATCCTGGGAATCGGCGTGTCACTGCGGCTGAGGCCCAGCATTGACCCAACGGGACCGGCAGGCCCCGAGACTTCGGAGTTGCCTCCATGGAGATCAATGTGCATAATGCATTGTGCATGCTGAGTTAACAACAAACCAGCCCGCTTGTACCCAATCAACCTCGGAGACGATCATGTTCAAAGCCGTTCGCTACTGGGCCGTGACTGGCCTCATCGTGGCCGCCGCAGGCGCAGCCACCGCATTCCCTACCAAACCTCTGACCCTGGTGGTGCCCTTCGGAGCGGGTACCGCCGTGGATGTCAACGCGCGGGACTTTGCGCTGGCCCTGGCCGCCACCGGCAAGGCCAGCTCGATCGTGGACAACCGCCCGGGAGCCGAGGGCACGATCGGCGCCATGGCGGTGCTCAACGCGGCGGCTGACGGCCATATGCTGCTGTTCACCAGCAGTTCCATTCCCGTACTTGATCCGCTGCTGAAAAAGGCACAGCAGTTCGATCCCGTCAAGGACCTGACACCGATCTGTACCGTGGCGCGCACGAGCAACGTGATCAACATTGCAGCGTCGAGTCCCATCAAGAACATCGCCGAGTTGATCGCGGCCGCAAAGGCGGCGCCTGGCAAGATAACCTACGCCTACTCCTCGGCCACCACCCGGCTGGCAGGTGAATTGTTCGCCCAGTCGGCAGGCATCCAGTTGCTGGGCGTACCGTACAAGGCTTCCAGCGCCGGCCTCACGGACGTGTCCAGTGGTCAGGTGGATCTGATGTTCATCGACCACGTCTCGGTGACGCCGCTGTTGCAGGCCGGCAAGTTGCGCGCGCTGGCTGTCGCCGGAGACAAGCGCATCGCCGCGCTGCCCAATGTGCCGAGCGCCCGCGAAAGCGGTGTCCCCGGGTACGCCATCCAGCCTTGGTTCGGCGCCTACGTGTCAGCCAAGACGCCCCCGGCGGTCACCGAACAGTTGCGGGAGTTTGTTGCCCAGGCCCTGGGAACGGCCGCGGCGAAGGCTGCGGTGGAGAACCGCGGTCAAGAGGCGGTCGTGCTCTGTGGCAATGCCATGACCAAGCTGCAGAGCGACGAGATCAACGTTTGGCGCGAGGTGCTGCGCAAGGCGGGAATCCAACCCGAATGAGGCACCTGCCACCGCCCTCGGGCGGTCCAGGTCAGATGACGCCCTGCTGACGCAATCCGGCGATGCGCTCGTCGGTGTAGCCGATCTCCCGAAGCACCTCGTCGGTG
>VERU01000156.1 GCA_018882485.1 Rhodoferax sp.
GCGGCCGAAGGCTGGAACCCGGGCCTGCACGACGCCGAAGCCTTTCACGCGGCGGCCCCGGAGGGTTTCCTGCTGGGCGAACTCCGGGGGGAGCCCGTGGGCATGGTGTCGGCGGTACGGTACGGCGCCGATTTCGGATTCATCGGGGTGTACCTGATGCGGCCGGGCTGGCGCTGTCGCGGTCTGGGCCTGGCGCAACATCCGCTAACAGGGGACGATCCGGCCGAAGGGCGTGGCGCCAGAGCGTCTGCTGCGGCCGGGCGAACGGACCGCCGCCGATGGAACGGCTGTACGGCGTCGCCAGCTTCGAGCTGGGCTGAGACGCCGGTCAGCCCTTCGCAGAAGAGTCGTCGGCCATCCCGGACTCGGCTCGGGCACGGGCCTCACGGGCCTGCCGCGCCAGGCGGTCGCGCCGAAGGTCGTGGAACTGCCAGGCCGCAAACACGAAAACCAGCAGGAAGACGCCCAGTTCGATCCAGATGCCCATGATGCGAGGGGGTTCTGCGGGTGTCTCGCTTCAGGACATCGTCGGCTCGACGGCTTCGATGCGCCCGGTGCGGGCGCTGCGGGCCAGGGCCTCCAGCGTGGCCGCAATGTCGAGGCTGGCCTGCGCGGCACGGGCGATGGCGCCGCGATCCCCCGCAGCCACCACCCGGGCGAAGGCCTCGGCAGCAAACCGGAAGCCGCTGCCCGTGGCCGACGCGATCTCCTCGAACGGCCGGCTGTTGGCTGTGCCCCGCCGCAGCCGCAGCTGGCTGGGCAGATAACCCCAGGGGTTGTCACCGACCGCCATGGCGGTGTGGTTGAGGTACTCGGTCTCCAGCGTGCCGGCGGTGCCGACGATGGTGGCGCGGCGGTGGTTGGCCGCGTCCATGGCGCAGCTGAGCTGGGCGCGCCGGCCGTCGGCGTAGTACAGGGTGCCAGTGGTCGAGAGGTCGACGCCGCCAGGCGTCCAGGTGGCGTCGGCCAGAACCCGCACGGGCGCCTCGCCCATCACCAGCCGGATCAGGCTCAACGGGTAGCTGCCGGCGTCCAGCAGCGCGCCGCCGCCGAGTTCCGGCTGGAGCCGGATGTTGTCCGGTGCAGGCGGCAGGGTGAAGCCGAAACTGGCCTGCACGCTGCGGACCTCGCCGATGGCGCCACCGTGCAGACAGGCCAGCAGGTTGCGGGTCTGCGGCTGGAAGTAGTAGGGATAGGCCTCCAGCAGCACGACGCCATGGCGTTCGGCGGCCGCAAACATGGCCCGCGCCTCGGCCAGGTTGAGCGCCAGCGGTTTCTCGCACAGGATGTGCTTGCCCGCGGCGGCGGCACGCATGGCCCATTCGGCATGCAGGCTGTTGGGCAGGGGCAGGTAGATGGCATCGACGGCGGCATCCGCCAGCAGCGCCTCGTAGCTGGCATGGTGCCTTTGCACGCCCAGGTCGCGAGCGAAGGCCTCGGCGGTGGCCAGCGAGCGACTGGCTACGGCGTCGATGCGGGCCCAGGGACTGCCCGCCACGTCGCGGGCGAACTGGCGCGCGATCTTGGCACAGCCCAGGATGCCGAGGCGCAGCGGACGGCGGGCGGGGCGAGCGAGGGAGGAGGAAGGGGATGGGTGCGACATGGAGGGCGATTCTGCACCCACTCGCTGAGGTACCCCGCAGATTACCATGAAAAAAAATCATGACGACCTGCTAAAAATATGGCTTTTTTTTGGGGTCGGAAACCGGGATACTGGGCCGTTGAACTGCAAACTGTCGGGAGCCCAGCACCATGAGCGACGCATCCACTGCCCCTGCCTCCCCGGCCCGACGGCGCGCCGGCCGTGGCAGTGGCACCCCGCGCGCGGCGCCCGCCACCTCCCGCTACCGCAGGCTGCAGCACCGATTCCCGCCCACGCCCGTGGTATCCGAGGACGAGCTCGAAGCCATCCATGACGCCTCGCTGACCATCCTCGAAGAAATGGGCATGGATTTCATGCACGCCGGTGCCCGCGAGATCCTGCGCAAGGCTGGCGCCGATGTGAAGCCTGGCAGCGAACGGGTGCGGTTCGATCGGGGGCTGATTCTGGAGGCCATCAAGACCTGTCCCTCCGAGTTCACGCTGCATGCGCGCAACCCCGAGCGCAACATCCGGATCGGGGGCAAGAATCTGGCCTTTGCTCAGGTGGCCAGCCCGCCCAACTGCTCGGACATGGTCGGCGGTCGACGCGCGGGCAACCAGGCCGACTTCCGCAACATGGTCAAGCTGGCCCAGCGCTACGACATCGTGCACTGCACCGGGGGTTACCCGGTCGAACCGGTGGACCTGCACGCATCGGTGCGGCATCTGGACTGTCTCAGCGACATCGCCAAACTCACCGACAAGCCCTTTCACGCCTATTCGCTCGGCAAGGAGCGCAACCAGGACAGTCTGGAAATCGTCCGCATCGCGCGCGGCATCAGCGCCGAGCAGCTCGAGCGTGAACCCTCGCTGTTCTCCATCATCAACAGCTCGTCACCGCTGCGGCTGGACACACCGATGCTGCAGGGCATCATCGAGATGTCGTCTCGTAACCAGATCATCATGCTCACGCCATTCACCCTGGCTGGTGCGATGGCGCCTGTGACCATCGCCGGCGCACTGGCCCAGCAGAATGCAGAGGCACTGGCAGGCATCGCCTTCACCCAGCTGGTGCGCCCGGGCGCACCCGTGGTCTATGGTGGCTTCACCTCCAACGTGGACATGAAGACCGGCGCGCCGGCCTTCGGCACACCGGAATACATGAAGGCCGTCCTGGCCGGCGGGCAGCTGTGCCGAAAGTACGGCATCCCCTACCGCACCTCCAATGTCTGCGCGGCCAACACGGTGGACGCCCAGGCCGCCTACGAATCGGTGTTCTCCCTGTGGGCCCTGACCCAGGCGGGCGGCAACTTCATCATGCATGCCGCAGGCTGGATGGAAGGGGGGCTGACCTGCTCCTTCGAGAAGTTCATCCTGGATTGCGACCTGCTGCAGATGGTGGCCGAGTTCCTCACGCCACTGGACGTCAGCCCGGCCGGCCTGGGGCTGGACGCGGTGCGCGAGGTGGGCCCGGGGGGGCATTACTTCGGCACGGCCCATACGCTGGAGCGCTTCGAGACCGCTTTCTATTCACCCATCCTCTCCGACTGGCGCAACTTCGAAACCTGGCAGGAGGCCGGCAGCCCGACGGCCTTCCAGAAGGCCCACACCATCTGGCAGCGCGAGCTGGCCGCCTATGAGCGACCGGCCATGGAGGCGGCGATCGAGGAAGAGCTGGATGCCTTCGTGGAGCGGCGCAAGCGCGAAGGCGGCTCACCCACCGATTTCTGAAATCCGATCTGTTAAATTGCCAACCCGCTCCGGCATCCACCGGACCCTGACCACAAGAAGGAAAGCAGTGTGAAGACAAGCGCTCAAGTCGTGATCATCGGTGGCGGCGTGGTGGGGTGCTCGGTGCTCTACCACCTGACCAAGAAGGGGTGGAAGGATGTGATGCTGCTGGAGCGGGACCAGCTGACCTCCGGCTCCACCTGGCACGCGGCGGGCGGCTTCCATACGCTCAACGGCGATCCCAATGTGGCCATGCTGCAGAGCTACACGGTCGGCCTGTACAAGGAGCTCGAGGCCATCTCGGGTCAGTCCTGCGGGCTGCACCTGTCGGCCGGCATCATGCTGGCCGATACGCCCGAACGCCTGGAGTTCCTCAAGACCACGGTGGCAAAGGGCCGCTACCTGGGCATGGCCACGGAAATCATCTCGGTGCAGGAAGCGACGAAGTACTTCCCCTTCATCGAGGACCAGCACTTCATCGGCGCCCTGCTCGATCCCAACGAAGGTCATCTGGACCCATCGGGCACCACCTATGCCTACGCCAAGGCGGCGCGCATCGGAGGGGCCAGCATCGAGGTCCAGACCAAGGTGGAGGCCGTGGAGCAGAAGCCCGACGGCACCTGGCGCGTCATCACCAACAAGGGTGTGGTCGAGTGCGAGCACGTGGTCAACGCAGGCGGTCTGTGGGCCCGTGAGGTCGGGCGCATGGTGGGCATCGAGCTGCCGGTTCTGGCCATGGAACACATGTACCTGGTGAGCGATGAAATCCCCGAAATCGGCGAATACAACCGCAGCACAGGCAAGGACATCGCCCACGTGATCGATTTCGGGGCCGAGTGCTACCTGCGCCAGGAGGGCAAGGGCATCGTGCTCGGCGCCTACGAGAAAGCCTGCGTGCCCTGGTCACCCCGAACCACGCCCTGGGACTTCGGTCAGGAATTGCTGCAACCCGACCTGGACCGGATCGCACCGTCGCTGGAGGTGGCGTTCAGGCATTTCCCGCGTCTCGAACATGCCGGTATCAAGCGGGTGATCAACGGTCCCTTCACCTTCGCGCCCGATGGCAACCCGCTGGTCGGACCGGTGCCGGGCCGAACGAATTTCTGGTCGGCCTGCGGCGTGATGGCCGGTTTCAGCCAGGGCGGGGGCGTGGGGCTGGCGCTGTCGAACTGGATGGTGGACGGCGACCCCGGTTTCGATATCTGGGGCATGGACGTGTCGCGCTACGGCGACTGGGCCACCCGCACGTACACCAACGCCAAGGTGCGCGAAAACTATTCCCGCCGCTTCAGCATCCGGTTCCCCAACGAGGAGTTGCCAGCAGGCCGGCCGCTGCAGACCACGCCGCTCTACGACCTGTTCCTGGCACAAGGGGCCGTGATGGGCGATTCCTGGGGCATGGAGACGCCGTTGTGGTTCGCGCCTGCGGGCGAAGCAGCCCAAGATCTGGTGTCCTTCCACCGCTCCAATGACTTTGCAGCCATCGGGGCCGAATGCCGCGCGGTGCGGGAGGCCGTCGGCGTGACCGAGATCGCCAATTTCGCCAAGTACGAAATCACCGGGTCGGGAGCCGAGGCCTGGTTGCTGGAGGTGATGACCAACACCATGCCGGCGATCGGCCGCATTGTGCTCACGCCCATGCTCAACCACCAGGGCAAGCTGATCGGCGACTTCACGGTGGCCAAGGTGGCGGAAGGGCACTTCCTGATGTGGGGTTCGAGCCAGGCGCAGGTCTACCACATGCGCTGGTTCCAGCGCACGCTGCCGCGGGACGGATCGGTGCACATCGAGGCCCTGGGCATGAAGATGATCGGCCTGTCCATCGCCGGTCCCCGATCGCGCGAGCTGTTGCAGCGCCTGACCGATGACGATGTGTCGAACGCTGCCTTCCGCTTCATGGATCACCGGGCCATGGAGGTCGCGACGGTGCCCGCCAGGGTGAATCGGGTCACCTACACGGGTGACCTGGGTTACGAAATCTGGGTAGCTCCGGAATACCAGCGCAGGCTCTACGAGTCCATCCGCACCGCCGGCGCCGACCTGGGGCTGAAGAACTTCGGCATGCGTGCGCTGCTGTGCCTGCGCCTGGAGAAAAACTTCGGCACCTGGTACCGGGAATTCCGACCGATCTACGGCCCCTTCGAGGCGGGTCTGGATCGTTTCGTCAAGCTCGACAAGCCCGATTTCATCGGCAAGGCGGCGGCGCAGAAGGAGCAGGCCGAGGGACCGAAGCGTCGCCGGGTGTTCATGGTGGTGGACGCCCTGGACGCCGACGTCATGGGTGACGAGCCCATCTGGGTCGATGGCAAGGTGGTCGGCTGGGTGACCTCGGGCGGGTTCGGGCATTTCGTCAACCAGTCGCTGGCGCAGGGCTACATCCCGGCCGATCTGGTGCGGGACGATCTGAGGCTGGAAATCGAGATCCTGGGAGAGCGCAGGCCGGCTCGCCTGCAGATGGATCCGCCCTTCGATCCCCAAGCCCTGCGCATGAGGATGTGACCATGGGGCAACGTTACTCGGCCTGGTCGCTGTTGAGACAGGCCATCCGGGGTCACCAGGGCTGGGAGCGTGCCTGGCGTGATCCGGAGCCGCGCAAGAATTACGACGTGATCATCGTCGGCGGCGGCGGGCATGGCCTGGCGACCGCCTACTACCTGGCGAGCGTGCACGGCATTCGCAACATCGCCGTGCTGGAAAAGGGCTACCTGGGCTCGGGCAATGTCGGGCGCAACACCACGATCGTCCGGTCGAACTACATGATGCCGGAGAACACCCCGTTCTACGAGCACTCGATGTCGCTCTGGCGCGGCCTGTCGGAGGAGCTGAATTACAACGTGATGTTCTCGCCGCGCGGCTACCTGTTTGCCGCCTGCTCGCAGGGAGCACTGGACGGCCTGGTGCGGCGCGCCAACATCATGCGGCTCAACGGCATCCGGGCCGACATCCTGACCCGCGAGGAGGTACGCCAGGAGGCGCCCTACCTGGATTTTTCCGATCAGGCGCGATACCCGATCTACGGCGGGATGCTGCAACCCGATGCGGGCACCGCGCGGCACGACGCCGTGGCCTGGGGTTACGCGCGGGCGGCCGACCAGCTCGGGGT
>VERU01000157.1 GCA_018882485.1 Rhodoferax sp.
GCCCGCAGTTTCATGCTGATCACGTCGCTGCCGGCACCCGGCTCGCTCATGGCCAGCGCCCCGACATGCTCACCCGAGATCAGCTTGGGCAGGTATTTCTGCTTCTGGGCCTCGCTGCCGTTGCGCTGGATCTGATTGACGCACAGGTTGCTGTGCGCGCCGTAGCTCAGGGCCACGCTGGCACTGGCGCGGGAGATCTCCTCCATGGCGACCATGTGGGCGAGATAGCCCATGTTGGCACCGCCGTAGGCCTCCGGCGCGGTGATGCCCAGCACCCCCAGATCGCCGAGCTTGCGCCACAGGTCCATGGGAAACTGGTCGTCCCGGTCGATGCGGGCGGCCCGCGGGGCGATCTCCTGTTCGGCAAAGGCCCGCACCGCGTCGCGCAGCGCCTGCACATCCTCACCGAGCTGAAAATCGAGTCCTGGCATGCTCATGGCGATCTCCTGAAAATGAAAGGGGCGGGTCTCAATAGGTCCGGGCCACCGGCGCGAGCGTCTGCTGCATCACGGCGCACACACTCTCCTGCCCGTCCGGCGCCCGGTGCAGCACCTCGGCCGAGGTCACGATGATGCGCCGGCCCGCGCGCAGCACGCGGCCGGTGGCACGCAGCTCGCCATCGCGAAACGCCGCCAGAAAATTGATCTTGTATTCCACCGTGGTGACTTCCATGCCCTCGGGCGCCACCGTGAGCGAGGCGTATCCTCCCGCGATGTCGGCCAGCGCCCCCGTGGCCCCGCCATGGAAACCGCCCTGCTGCTGGGTCACCCGCTCGGAGTACGGCAGGGCCACCTCGCACAGCCCGGCTTCGACCCGGACGATGCGCGCGCCCAGATGCTGCATCAGGCCCTGGCGCGCAAAACTACGGTGCACCCGCTGCTCGATGGATTCAGCGGTCATGCGAGACCTCCGCATCGGTCGCCTGGCTGCGGGCCAGCAGCGCCCGCGCCTCGCGCTGGTGGGCCTTGATTTCCTCCAGATTGGCCTGCAGGTCAGCCATCTGGCTCTCCAGTTGCTGCCGGTGGCGGGCCAGCACCTCCAGAAACTTCTCCAGCTGCAGCCCGGTGTCGCGCGGGCTTTCATACAGATCGATGATGTCGCGCGCCTCGGTCAGGCTCAGCCCCAGTCGCTTGGCCCGCAGCGTCAGCTTGAGCCGGGTGCGGTCCCGTCCGCTGTAGACCCGGTTGCGACCGCCGGGCCCGGAGCGCTCGGGCTGCAACAGCCCCATGTCCTCGTAAAACCGCATGGCCCGGTTCGTCAGGTCGAACTCCCGGGCCAGATCGCTGATGGTGTAGGTGGTCGCCATGGGCAGTGAGTTCCGGATGTGACTCGCTGCCGAAGGGGCAGCGCCTACAATGGAGATCATTATGTGACGTTTACGTAAACGTAAATTATGTCGCAATTCCGGAGCCCGCTTGAAAGAACCCGAACCCCTGCTGCATTACCCCCTGGGTGAGCGGCTGCCCCCGCCGGGCGGCGCGATGGATGTGGCACCCGGCGTGAAATGGCTGCGCATGCCCCTGCCCTTCGAGCTGGACCACATCAACCTGTGGCTGCTGCGCGACCGGTCGGATACGCCCCAAGGCCCCCAGGAAGGCTGGACGGTGGTCGACTGCGGCATCCACGCCGACAGCACCATCGGTTTCTGGGAAAAAATCTTTGTCGAGGAACTCGAAGGCTTGCCGGTGTTGCGGGTGATCGTGACGCACATGCACCCGGACCACGTCGGACTGGCCGACTGGCTGTGCCGGCGCTGGCAGGCCCGGCTGTGGATGAGCGCGACCGACTACAACATGACTCGGCTCGGCACGCTGGGGGCTGCCGGCTTCGGCGGGGGCGGGGCCGGCGCATTCTTTGCGTCGCACGGGCTGAACGACCCGGCGGTGACGGCATGCATGCAGGAGCGCATCCGCGACTTTCCCAATCTGGTGCCGGCGGTCCCCACCCAGTATGTGCGACTGCTCGACGGCGATCGCCTGACCGTGGGCGAACACCGCTGGCACTGCATCGCCGGGCACGGCCATTCCCCCGAGCACATGGCACTGCACAGCCCGGGCCTGGGCCTGCTGATCAGCGGCGACATGGTGCTGCCGCGCATTTCCACCAATGTGTCGGTGTACGACCAGGAGCCGGAAGCCAATGCCCTGCAGCTGTTCCTGGATTCGATCGACCGGTTGCGCGCCCTGCCCGCCGATACCCTGACGCTGCCCAGCCACGGCAAGCCTTTTCTCGGCCTGCATGCCCGCATCCACCAGCTGCACCGGCACCATCAGCAGCGGCTGGACCACCTGCTGCAGACCTGTGCCGAGCAGGCCCGCTGTGCGGCGGATGTGATGCCGGCGCTGTTCCAGCGCACCCTGGACGCGCAGCAGACCACCTTTGCGCTGGGTGAAGCGGTGGCGCACCTCAACCTGCTCTGGCATGCCGGCCGGCTGGCGCGACGCCGTGACGCCGATGGGGTGCTGCGGTTTGCCCCGCCCTGCGATGGCGATCAGCCGTCCGTCCTTGCGGCCTGACCCGGTCGCCCGGCGGGCCTCGAACGGATCGCGCCTGCGCCGGCGGGCCCATGCCAGCCTGCGCTGGCGCACCCGGCACCTGAGCCCGACGGCCCGGGGCCTGCTGTGGGCGGTGCTGACCGGCGTGCTGTTCTGCCTGCTCAACGCCGTGTCGCGGCTGCTCGCGCAACACCTGCACCCCTACCAGGCGCAGTTCCTGCGTTATGCACTGGCGCTGCTGGTGCAGCTGCCCTGGGTCTGGGCCCTGGGCCTGGCGGCCTACCGGCCGCAGCACATCGGTGGGCAGTTCATGCGCGGCGCCCTGCACACGGCCGGGCTGTTCATGTGGTACGCCGCACTGCCCCATCTGGCGCTGGCCGATACCACCGCCATCGGGTTCACCACGCCGCTGTTCATCATGCTGGGCGCCTACCTCTTCCTGCGAGAGCCCATGGTGTGGGAACGCTGGCTGGCCACGCTGGTGGGCTTCGCGGGCGTGATGCTGGTGGTGGGCCCACGGCTGTCGCTGGACGCAGGCAGTGGCAGCTTCTACCACCTGCTGATGCTGGCCTCGGCCCCGCTGTTTGCCGCGTCCTTCCTGCTGACCAAGGCGCTGACGCGCCAGGAATCGGCGGGAACCATCCTGCTCTGGCAAGCGATCAGCATCTCGCTGTTCAGCCTGCCGCTGGCCGTGTGGCACTGGCAGGCACCCACCTGGCTGGAATGGGCCGGTTTCCTGCTGTGCGGCGCCATCGGCTCGCTGAGCCATTACTGCATGACGCGGTCCCTGATGGCGGCCGACATCTCGGCCACGCAGTCGGCCAAGTTCCTCGAATTGATCTGGTCCGCCCTGCTCGGGATGCTGATCTTCTCCGAGCTCCCCACGGCCCATACCCTGGCCGGAGGGCTGCTGATCAGCGCGGCCACCCTGTGGGTGGCTCGCCGTGAATCCCGGCGTCCGGTCAGGACCAGCGAGGAAGCGCCTCGTCCTTGAGCTGCCCGCGCAGGCTGGCGTAATCCGGCACCACGGAACGCACGGTCTCCCAGAATCGCGGGCTGTGGTCCATCACCCGCAGGTGGCTGAGTTCGTGCACCACCACGTAGTCGATCACCGACAGCCGAAAGTGCACCAGCCGCCAGTTCAGGCGGATCGCGCCATCGGCACGGGCACTCCCCCAGCGGGTGCCGGCACTGCTGAGCGACAGCCGGCGCCACTGCACACCGAGCAGGGGCGCGTAATGGTTGAGCCGCTGATCGAACAGGGTACGGGCGGCCCCCATCAGCCAGGCCTGGGCCGCGTCACGGATCTGGGCCGGCCCGGCGTCGCGGGGCAATGCAAGGTACAGGCAGGCACCGGCCGCTGTGTCCCGCAAGGCCGCGCCGCCCGTTCCGAAGGCGTGGGCCGGGTCCAGCACCAGCCGCAGCGGCTGCCCGAGATAGGGCAGCTCCGCGCCGTCGCGCCAGTCGATCTGCCGGGCCTGCATCCGGCCCGACCGGTCCCGCGCATCGGCCAGCTTGCGCAGGATCCAGCCCGATTTGTCCTGCAGAGCGGCCTCGAGCTGGCGCGAGGACACCCACGTGGGGACACTCACGGTCAGGCCATCGGCACCCACCGAGAACCCGATGGTGCGACGCCGCCCGCGACGCAGCCGGTAGGCCACCAGCGCCTCGCCCAGCCGGGCCTCGCGGCTGGCCTGCGGGTGGCGGAACTCCAGGCCCGAGGCCTGTGGCGACGGCGCCGGCTCGGTCCGATCCGATTGGTCGGTTGCTACTTTATCCGTAGCAAAGTTTTCAATAACCACGGGACTTGGAGCCGGATTTTGCCCAAAAAGATCCAGGGTGAACCGGAGCAGGGGGCGCATCGTTCGGGACGGGGTTGGCGCGGCCGGGGCCTCAGGGGTAGGCCGGTGCGTCGATGCGGCGCATTTCGGCCTCGATCCAGGCCTGCGCCTCGCGCATCAGTTCCTTGGGATCGCGGCCGGTGCTGTCCATCCGCGGCCCGATCACGATATCGACCACACCCGGGTACTTGATGAAACCGCGTCGCGGCCAGCAGCGTCCCGAGGCCACCGCAATCGGGATCACCAGCGCGCCGCAATCCACCGCCAGGCGGGCACCGGCCGATTGGTAGGTGCCCTGCTCGCCCCGGGGCATGCGGGTGCCTTCCGGGAAGATGATGACCCACACCCCACGGGCCAGCAAGGCCCGACCCTGGTCGGTCACCGCCCGCAGGGCCTGGGCGCGCGACGCCCGGTCGATATGGACCATGTCGAGCCGCGCCATCGACCAGCCGAAGAACGGGATGCGCAGCAGCTCGCGCTTGAAGACGAAGGCCAGCGGATGCGGCATCAGCGTGGGCAGCAGCAGGGTCTCCAGGGTGGACTGGTGCTTGACCAGCAGCACCGCCGGGCTGAGCCGGCCATCCGGCAGGTTTTCCATGCCCTGCACGCGGGTGGAGATGCCCAGGATCACCCGGGTGCCCCAGATGACCACGCGCATCCAGGCCACCGCAAACCACCACAGCCGCGGGCCACGAACCACCAGCGACAGCAACAGCAGCGCAGTCCCCCAGGGGATGACGGTGAGCAGCATCCAGCCCATGTGCAGCACCGAGCGCAGCCAGTTCATGCCAGCCATCCGCCGGGCATTCAGCCCGCCACGCCCCGTGCGATCAGGTGATCGGCGAAGGCCGACAGGTCCTGGTGGGCCCGGGTGCCCGGCGGGCAGTCGGGGACCAGCGCACGCCCCGCAAACCGCACACCTTTGCCGGTGAGCACGAGGTGGGGCTGGCAGCCGACGGCCACACCCGCCTGCAGGTCACGCGGCGAATCGCCCACCGTCGGCACGCCGCGCAGGTCGACCCCGTAGCGTTCGCCGATCTGTTCGAACAGACCCGGAGCCGGCTTGCGGCAGCGACAGGCCTCGTTGGGGCCATGGGGGCAGTAGAACACCGCGTCGATGCGACCCCCGCAGGCAGCCAGCAGCCGGTGCATCTTGGCGTGCATGGCATTGAGCGCCGAGACATCGAACAGGCCGCGGCCCAGGCCCGACTGGTTGGATGCCACCACCACATGCCAGCCGGCGTGGCACAGGCGGGCCCCCGCCTCCAGCGCTCCGGGCAGGGGAACCCACTCGTCGGCCGACTTGATGTACTCGGCGCTGTCGTGGTTGATCGTGCCGTCCCGGTCCAGTATCACCAGCTTCATGACGGGCGTCTGCTCGATACCCCACCCCGGTGAGGGCGGGGGCTGGGGTGCGGATGGGAGGCCGGCGACATCAGGCTGCCAGACGGGACAGATCGGCCACGCGGTTCATGGCCAGGTACAGGCACTTGAGCAGGCCCTGACGATTCAGCCGAAGATCCAGCGCTTCGGCGTTGACCATCACCCCATCGAAGAAGGCATCCACCGGCGCCCGCAGTTGCGCCAATGCCTGCAGCGAACCGGTGTAGTCGCCGGCCTCGAAAAGGGCCTGCGCCTGCGGCAGCACGTCCTGCATGGCCGCGTGCAAGGCGATCTCGGCGGGTTCCTGCAACAGCACTTCGCTCACATGGGCATCCACCTCGGGTGCCTTCTTGAGGATGTTGGCGATGCGCTTGTTGGCCGCCGCCAGGGCGGCTGCCTCGGGCAGGCCGGCGAACCCGCGCACGGCGGCCAGACGGCGCGGCACCTCGCCCAGCCGTTGCGGCTTGAGGGCCAGCACCGACTCGACCTCCTGCGCGCTGTAGCCCTGCTCGCGCAGGCTGCCCGCCAGCCGGTCCTCCATGAAATCGGACAGCGCGGGGCGCACTGCGGCGATGCGCGGACCGAAAACCTCGGCCACCCGGTCCAGCGTGGCATCCAGAGGCAGGGGCAGGTCGCATTCGACCAGCAACCGGAGCACGACCAACGCATGCCGGCGCAACGCAAAC
>VERU01000158.1 GCA_018882485.1 Rhodoferax sp.
ACGCCACGCACGGCGTTTCCTGTGGACGACCGGGCTGGGGACCATGGCCTTCAACATGCAGGACATCATCCTGGAGCCCTATGGCGGTGAAATACTGCATCTGAGCGTCGGCGCGACCAGCGCGCTGACGGCCATGCTGGCCGGTGGAGGTTTGCTGGGATTCATACTGGCCGGTCGCCAACTGCATCGCGGTGTGGATCCCCTTCTACTGGCCGCTTGGGGCGCACTGACCGGCCTGCCTGCGTTTGCTGCCGTGATCTTTTCGGCGCCGCTGGAGTCCGGATGGCTGTTCCGGCTGGGTGCCGGAGGAATCGGGTTGGGTGGTGGCCTGTTTGCCGTTGGCACCCTTTACGCGGCCATGCA
The DNA here is from genome assembly GCA_018882485.1 of Rhodoferax sp. Classification (GTDB taxonomy): domain Bacteria; phylum Pseudomonadota; class Gammaproteobacteria; order Burkholderiales; family Burkholderiaceae_C; genus Rhodoferax. The sequence continues at coordinate 364 of VERU01000158.1, forward strand.
CATGGAGCATGGCGATCTCATTGGTCTGACTCTGGGTGCCTGGGGGGCCGTGCAGGCGGCGGGTGCGGGGCTTTCGATGGCTTTGGGCGGTGGCCTCAGGGACTTGATCGCGACCACCACCGCCAGCGGTGCCTTCGGCAATGTCCTGGCCAATCCGGCCATTGGATACAGCGTGATTTACCACATCGAAATGTTGCTGCTGTTCATGACGTTGATCGCCATCGGACCCATGGTCCGGCAAAGCCCGTCGCCGAGCGGCAAGCACTTGCCTAACGCGGAAATGTCTTAGTTTTTCGAGGAGAAGTACCCATGGAAACCAGCGCCATCACGCAGTACGTGGACGTGGCACAGATCGTCCTGTACCTGTTCTGGATATTTTTTGCCGGATTGATCTACTACCTGGTTCGGGAAAACCACCGGGAGGGCTATCCCATGGATTCGGGGCGGAATCCCGGGCCACGGATCGAGGGTTGGCCCGTTCCCCAACCCAAAACTTACCTGCTGGCCGACGGCCACTCGGTGCAGGCACCCGACGCCCGGCGTGTGGACGGGACCTATCAGGCCCAACCCAGCCACGCATGGAACGGCGCTCCCCTGGTACCCGTGGGCGATCCTCTGTTGGCCGGCGTCGGCCCCGGCGCATGGGCGGCCCGAGCCGACACGCCAGACAGGACCCATGAAGGAGAGATCAAGATCGTTCCCCTTCGAACCGCCACCGATCATGGTGTCGCACCACAGGACCACGACCCCCGGGGACTTCCCGTCATGGGAGCCGATGGAGTCCATGCGGGAACGGTGCGGGACTTGTGGGTGGATCGCTCCGAGATGATGTTTCGATATCTCGAAGTCGAACTGCCAGGCGGGCACCGGGTTCTGCTCCCTGCGACGTTTTCACGGATCCGGAAAGATGCGGTCCAGGTGGACGCCCTGCTGGCGTCCCAATTTGCCGGCGTACCGTGCACCCGCGAGCCGGACAGCATCACGTTCCTGGAGGAAGAGAAGATCACCGCCTACTACGGCGCGGGGACTCTGTACGCCACGGCGGATCGCCAGGAGCCGTTGTTTTGATGCGGACACACGAGCACGAACTTGAAGCGGCCCCCGGGCTGCCGGAGTTGCTGCCTCCAGGCGAAAGGGTCCTGTGGCAGGGCGCACCGGACGCACGGCTTCTGGCACTGCGGGCCTACCACCTGCACCACCTCACGGGGTACTTTGGCCTGATGCTGGCGTTGCAGGCACTCTTCATGGACGGACAAGCTGCGGAATTGCGCATGAGGTCGCTGGCGGTCAGTGGCGTACTGGCGCTCGTGGCCCTGGCGCTGCTGGGTGCGGTGGCGTGGCTCGCCGCCAAAACCACGCTGTATACCCTGACCAATCGGCGGGTGGTCATGCGCATCGGCATCGTTCTCACGATCACCCTGAACCTGCCCTATCGGCGCATTGCCGCAGCCAGCATCAAGCCCATCGGCTCAGGGAGCGGTGATATTGCCCTTGAACTGTCCGGCAACACCCGTATCGCCTGGTTGCAGCTGTGGCCCCACGCACGGCCGTGGCGACTGGGCCGACCGCAGCCCACCCTGCGCTGCCTGCCCCGGGTGGACGATGCGGCGGGTGTGTTGACCGAAGCGTGGCAGGCTGCCCATCCCGGTTGGTCTGCAACAAGTGAGCGGACCGGTGCCGTGCTTGCAGACCGGACGAGATCCGGCGGAACACAGGCCGTATCGGCATGAATCCCAGCAGAATGCCTGGATGGCGCCTGCCGCATCCGATCATGCTCATGGTGAGCCTGGCGATCGCTGCGTTGCTCGCCGCCGCACTGGCCCGTCTGACAGGCCTTCCAGTGGACCGCCACGCCTCACCGGTTCAGTGGGAGCGATCCTTGTATGTCCAGGACGGCTCCGACGGATCCATCCTGATATTCGCTGCGCCGTCGGGCAAGGAAATCGCACGACTCCAGGGGGAGCAGGGCTTTGCCCGAGGCGCCTTGCGCGCCCTGGCGCGCGAACGCAAGCGCCACGGTCTGGGATGGGATCTTCCTTTCCAGTTGCGTCACCACGCCGATGGCAGCCTGACCCTGAGCGACGATGCCACCGGGGAGAAGATCCACCTGGAATCGTTCGGACCGGCCCAAAGGGCCGTATTCGCCAGCCTGCAACTCGAGCCGGCGCAAGGGCACCCCCACTCATTACCTCAAGGAGTCGCACCATGAATACCGCACTGGAATTCGATCACGTCGAAATGTTGATCGGGACCGTATCCAACGCAGCGGAAGCCAACGCAAAAGCGACACGCAGCACGATCCTGACACCTCGGTTCTACACGACCGACTTCGCCGCGCTGGACCGTCTGGATGTCTCTCCGGTCCGTCAGGAGTGGGACCAAATGATGCAGGAATACGAAGGCGACAACAACCACGATCACTTCCAGCGCGACGCCCAGTTCGTCGACGAGGTTCGAGAGGGCATGTCCAAATTGTCACCCGAACTGCGTCAGGAGTTTTTGGACTTCCTGATCAGCTCACTGACCTCGGAGTTTTCCGGGTGCATCCTTTACAACGAAGTGCGCAAGAACATCCGGAATACCGACATCCGCCAGCTGATGACGTATATGGCCAGAGACGAATCCCGTCATGCCGGATTCATCAACCTGGCGCTGCGCGACTTTGATCTGGGCATCGACCTCGGCAACCTCAAGCGGAACAAGGCCTATACCTTCTTCAAGCCGAAATACATCTACTACGCCACCTACCTGTCGGAAAAAATCGGCTACGCCCGCTACATCACCATCTTCCGGCAACTGGAACGGCACCCCGAATTGCGATTCCACCCGATCTTTCGGTGGTTCGAGCGCTGGTGCAACGATGAATTCCGTCACGGTGAGTCCTTCGCGCTGCTGATGCGGGCTCACCCCCATTTGCTGCAGGGTGCCAACAAACTGTGGATCCGATTCTTCATCCTGGCGGTTTACGCAACCATGTACGTCCGGGACCACACGCGTCCGTTGATGCACAAGGCGATGGGTCTGCAGTCCACCGATTACGACTACGCCGTGTTCCGGATCACGTCAGACATTGCCCGGCAGGTGTTCCCGATCGAGGTGGATATCGATCACCCGGTGTTCCGTCGCTGCATGACCCGGCTGGCCGAGCTTTCCGTGGAATCTGCGGCCGCCAAGGCACGGGGAGGCCTGATCGGCGGCTTGAAACGAGCCTATTGTGCGACGCTCGCCACCCTGACATTTGGACGCCTGTACCTGCTGCCCGTCAAGCAGCAAGAGCTGCCCCCCCAGATCCGGGTGCAGCCGACCTGGTAAGCGCCAAACCACAGCCTCGCCTCATGCCCGAATACTTCAGTTCCATAGCGGGCGCCGTGATCACGGCGCTGATCAGCTGGTGGCTGGGCACCGGGGCCATACTCTGGTTGGTGCGGTTGCCCGCCAGGCGCTTCAAGACCAGCATGACGCTGCTGACACAGCTCTGGTTGGCCAGCGTGCTGGTTGCCGCCTGGAGCATGCGGGACGATTCGGTACTCGCGACCTACGCAGGCTTCGTCAGCGTGATCGTGATGTGGGGCTGGCACGAGCTCGCCTTTCTGTCAGGCTGGATCACCGGTCCGCGCACGCAGCCCCTGGACGAGGGCGCCACCGGGTGGCGTCGATTCCAGCAGTCGGTGCTGGTCCTGCTCTACCATGAGCTGGCTCTGGTGGCCAACTTCCTGTTGTTATGGCTGATGCAACTGGGTCAGCCCAACCCGGTTGCGCTGTGTACCTTTGGCCTGCTCTGGTGCATGCGCCTGAGTTCCAAGCTCAACCTGTACTTTGGGGTACCCCACCTTGGCGAGCAGTACCTGCCGGACGGACTGGGTTACCTTGCCAGTTATTTCCGGCGGTCACGTGTCACGGCCTGCTTTTACCTGACCATGGTCCTGTCCTCGGGGGCCTGGTTATGGCTGGTCTTCGAAGTCCAGCGGGGTGCCATGGGCGTGACAACCAGCTGGACCCTGCTGGCCACCCTGCTGGGACTGGCCATCGTCGAACACTTGCTGATGGCCTTTTCCATGCCACTGCAACGGCTGTGGGGCTGGGCCTTGAACACCAACCGCTCCCCCCCGGGGGCTGATTTGCCGGCCCTGCCCGCCGTCCTGCCCAGGTCACCGGGTCCTCGGTAGTGAATACCTCGACACCGAATGGGGCCGAGCGCCCCGGTGCGGATCCCCGGCGAACCGCTCCCAAAGCGGTCGTGATCGGCAGCGGCTTTGGAGGCCTGGCCGCTGCAATACGCCTGAGTTGCAAAGGCTATGACGTCCGGATTCTGGAGAAACTAGATGCCCCGGGCGGTCGCGCGTATGTGCACCGGCAGGATGGGTTTACCTTCGATGCCGGCCCGACCATCATCACTGCGCCTTTTCTGCTCGAGGAGCTCTGGTCCCTGTGCGGACGCCGAATGGCCGACGACATCGACCTGCGCCTGATGTCGCCGTTCTACCGCATTCGCTTCGATGACGGCAGTCATTTCGACTACAGCGGCGACGAGTCGGCCATGTGTGCCGAGGTGGCCCGCTTCGAACCCTCGGATGTCCCGGGATACCGCGCGCTCATGGTGGCAGCCGAGCGGTGTCGGGTGTTGGGCTTTGAGGAGATGGGCTCGATCGCTTTCGACCGCTTCAGTGACCTGCTGCGCGCCCTGCCGTCGTTCACCCGGATGCGAGCCTGGGAAACCATCCACACCTTGGTGGCCCGGCACATACGGCATCCCAAGCTGCGGATCGTGATGAGCTTCCACCCCTTGTTGATCGGGGGCAACCCCTACTCGGTCACCAGCGCCTATGCCCTGATTCACTCCCTGGAGCGCAATTGGGGCGTGCACTCGGCCATGGGAGGCACGGGGGCCATCGTGCGGGGTCTGGTCGGTCTCCTGGAACGGCGAGGCGTCAGCATTCAGTACAACTCGCCGGTAACCCGCATCCGGGTGACGGGGGGGCAGGCACGCGGAGTCGAGCTGGCCGATGGGAGGTTTGAAGCTGCCGACATCGTCGTGAGCAACGCCGATTCGGCATGGACCTATCGGCACCTGATCGACGTCGCTCACCGACGGCACTGGAGCAATCGCCGAATCGATCGGGGACGCTATTCCATGGGCCTGTTCGTCTGGTACTTTGGAACACGCCGGCAGTACCCGGAGGTTCCCCATCACATGATGGTTCTGGGACCGCGTTACCGGGAACTCCTTGCCGACATCTTCAAGCGCAAGAAGCTGGCCGATGATTTCAGCCTCTACCTGCACCGTCCCACCGCGACGGACCCCAGCCTGGCTCCAACCGGTTGCGATGCGTTCTACGCGCTCTCACCGGTGCCTCACCTCGACAGTGGGACGGACTGGCCTGCCGTGGCCGATGCCTACAGACTGCGAATCCAGCAGGTGCTACAGGACTCGGTTCTGCCTGATCTTGCCAACCAGATCGCGACGTCGAAGGTGACAACTCCCCTGGATTTCCAGGATCGTCTCGGATCCTACAAAGGCGCTGGTTTTGGTCTGGAGCCCTTGCTGTTGCAGAGCGCTTGGTTCCGCCCGCACAACCGCAGCGAAGACATACGCGGGCTCTATCTGGTGGGCGCCAGCACCCATCCAGGGGCTGGCGTCCCGGGTGTTCTGATGTCGGCGAAAGCCCTAGAAACGGTGGTTCCCCTTGCCAGCTCCTTCCAGTGATACGCCCAGCATGGACCTGAAAGCCTGCATGGCCATGATGCAGGGAGGCTCCAAGACCTTCTTTGCCGCCAGTCGTCTGCTGCCCTTGCGTATTCGAGCTGCGTCGGTGGCTCTGTACGCATTTTGCCGGGTGGCCGACGACCTGGTGGATCACGGTGCGTCGCCCGACTGGGAGTTGCAGCGGTTGCGGCACCGGCTGGACCGGATCTATGCAGGAACACCGGAAGACTTCATTGAAGATCAGGCTCTGGCCATCGTGGTGCAGCAATACCAGCTGCCCCGGCTCTATCTGGATGCGCTGCTGGAAGGCTTCGCCTGGGA
>VERU01000159.1 GCA_018882485.1 Rhodoferax sp.
TCCTTGCGGCTGTCGATGACGAACACCGCGCCGGGCGGGCACTCCTCCACGGCCTTGCGCTGCGGGTGCGCACGGTCCTGGAAGACCGAGATCGGGTTCAGGTCCTCGCGCGCCGGGATGTAGCGCAGCGTGAAGGCCTCGCCCACCATGTTGGGCAGGTTGGGGTTCAGCGGCCGCACGTCCTGGATGAACTGGTTGCGCAGGCCGCGCTTGAACAGGGCGGTGCACAGGGTGGCCGTGCTCACCGTCATCAGGCGCGCGCGGGTCTCGGCGGTCAGGGGCATGGGATTGATCCTCGGGTGGAGTGGAACGATCGGGGCGGGCCAGGGGCTTCAGGTCGCCCCGGGTTCAGGGCGCATCGTAGAGCGGCAGCGGCTGCAGCCGGACGAAGGCGCCGCCCTGATAGCGGGCGGCCGGATCGTCAGGCGCCAGCGGCTCGGTGCGCTCGAGCGCCGCGCGGTAGGCTTCGGCATCGTCCTGCGGCACATAGCCCAGGTGGGCGGCCTGCGCATTGCTCCACCAGGCCTGCCGGTTGGCCGACACGCCCCACACCACGGTGCAGCCGAGCACCGGGGCCTGCAGGCAGCAGCGCACCAGCTGCGCCAGGTCGCGCGGACTGATCCAGGTGTGCAGCATGCGGCGGTCCACCGGTTCGGGCACCGCCGAGCCGATGCGCAGGCAGGCGCTCTCGATGCCGTGGCGATCGAAGTAGTAGCGGGCCACATCCTCGCCGAAGCACTTGGTCAGGCCGTAGAGCGAATCCGGACGGCGGGCGCAATCGGTCTCGAGCCGGGCGCCCTGCGGATGGCAGCCCACCGTGTGGTTGGAGCTGGCGTAGACCACGCGGCGCACGCCGTGCCGGCGCGCCGCCTCGTACACATGCACCGTGCCCTGGATGTTGGACGCCAGCAGGGCGCCGAAGGACTGTTCGTTGGGGATGCCGCCGAAATGCACGATGGCGTCGCAGCCCCGGACCAGGTCGGCCACCGCTTGCGCGTCGGCCAGATCGCAGGGCGCCAGTTCCTCGCACGGGGCTGCCGCCCCCAGATCGGCGATGTCGGACAGCCGCAGGCACCGGGCCTGATCGGCCAGCGCGACCCGCAACTGCCGCCCCAGCCGGCCGGCCGCTCCGGTGATCAGGAGACGCTGCATCCCGTTCGCCGAGGCTCAGGCCGTCGTCAGCGGAACGCTGCTGTGCTCGCGGCGCACCTGGAACTGCATGCTGGCGGGGTCCGACAGCCGCACGCCGGCCTGCTCCACCGCATCGTCGGGCACGGTGGCCAGCGGCTGTAGCAGGGCCTGCCTGCCGTCCACGAACGGCGCGTTGTCGACCCGGTTGTAGCAGAACAGCAACGTCCAGCGCCGGTCCGGCGAGCGGTTCTGATCGGATCGGTGCATCAGGTTGCCATGAAAGAACAGGCCGTCTCCCGGCTCCATCGCGACATGGACGCGCTCGTGGCGCGACAGCAGCTGCTCGACCCGCTCCAGCTCCGCGCCCACCTGCTCGCCGGCAGCCCCGCCGCGGCTGTGGTTGATGCGTCCGGCCCGGTGCGAACCCCGGATCACCTGCAGGCAGCCGTTTTCCGGCGTGCAGCGGTCCAGCGCCACCATCACGCTGGCCATGGTCGGATACAGGCAGCCGTTGTGGTACCAGTAGCCGTAATCCTGGTGCCACTCCCAGGCGCCCCCCTCGTAAGGCTCCTTGGCGGTCAGCTTGGAGTGGTAATGGTAGACCTCGCCCTCCAGCAGTCCGGCCACGGTGTGCACCACCCGCTCGCTGCGTGCGGCCAGGCCGTAGACGCTGTCGCCGGCCTCGTTCCACAGGGCGATGCGGGTGGCCTTGCCCTGGGCGTCGCGACGTTCATACAGACTGTCGCGCACCGCAGGGTCCTGCTCCATGGCGGCGCGCAGGTGGCCGACCTCACCCGGGCTGAACAGCCCGGGCACCAGCAGGTAGCCGTCGCGATCGAAAGCGGCTCGGGATTCGGGGGTCAGCAGACCGGTCATGCGCGTCTCCGGGTTCGGGATTCAGTCGCCAAACATGCGCTGGCGGGTGTTCAAGAGATGGCGGCGCATCGCCTCATGGGCGGCTGGCGGGTCGCGCGCCTCGATCGCGGACAGCACCGCGCCGTGCTCGGACTGCACGCGCTCGATGCGTTCGGCCGTCTTGACCAGCGACAGGTTGCGCAGCAGGTTCATGCCGAACTCCATGTGCGACCGCACATGGGTGATCACCGAAACAAAAAAGGGGTTGCGGCTGGCCTGGGCCACCGCCAGATGGAAGTCGAAATCCTCATCCACACCGATGGCCCGGGCCGCCACCGCCTGCTCCAGCCGCACGAGTGCGCCCCGCAGGCGCAGCAGGTCGGCCTCCTCGGCCATCTCGGCCGCCAGCGCCGCCGCACCGGCCTCGACCACCGCCCGGAACTCCAGGCAGCGCCGCACATCCGACAGGGACTCCAGCGGGATGAAGCGCGGCATGTCCGGGTCGGGCCGGCGCGCCACGAAGGTACCGGAGCCCTGCCGGCTGGTGACGATGCCGTCGGCCCGCAGCCGCGACAGGGCCTCGCGCACGGTGGGCCGGGAGGTCTGGTAGGTCTGCGCCAGCGCCTGCTCGGTGGCCAGCCGGTCGCCTTCCTGCAGTTCACCCTCCACGATGCGGGCCAGCAGGCCCCGGTACACCCGGTCGGCCCGCCCCTGACCGGGGAGCCCGTCGTCTTTCATGCAGACTCGCTCACGGCCGCGGGGGCGCGGTCCTGGTCCAGCAGCACCCGCGCTTGGGCCGTGACCGCCGCCCGGGCCGACTCCGGCGTACTGCTGAGCAGCGGCAGCTGAGGCCCCATGTCGGCCAGGCCACTCCAGCTCACCGCGTCGTGCAGCACCCGGATGAGGGAAATGCTCTCGCGCAGGTTCTCCAGCGGCATGAAACGCTGGTGCAACCCGGCCGCGAGATCGTGCTGCCCGGACTGCAGCGCGCGCAACAGCGCCAGACAGGTGCGCGGCGCCAGACAGCCCGAACCGGTGGTGAAGGACACCAGCCCCGTGCGGCCCACATGGTCCAGCACGGGCCGCTCGCCCATGCCGCTGACAATGCGCTCCCCGCCGATGCGATCGAGCAGGTCGCGCAACAACGGATCCTGCAGGGGATCGGGCCGGACCACGGCGTACTTGATGCACCAGATATGGCCAGAGGCCACCAGGGCCTGCACGTCGGCCGCCCGCACCACGCCTTCGCCCTTGAGGTACAGCGTCAGCGGCATGGCCGCCCGGTCGCTGACGCGTCGCACCCCTTCCACCACGCCCTCGGGCGAGGTCACGCCCTGCATGGGCAGCACCATGGCGGTGCGGCAGGCGCTGCGCCGCAGCATCAGCGCCTGGTCATGCATCTTGCCGTAGTCCGGACCGATGGACGGAATCACCCGCGTCTCGGGGCCGGTGATGCGCTCCAGCAGGTCCAGCATGGCTTCGAACTCGCTGACAGGCTGGTGGTAGAGGTTGGCGTTGCCGCCGTACAGCAGGATGCGCATGCCGCCAGCCTCCAGGTGAGCCGCCAGGCTGCGGTTGGCGGCTTCGGCCAGCGAGCCGTCGGCCATCCGGGCCAGGGGCGGCACCGCCAGCACCGAATGCGACAGTTCTTCGAGCGCCAGCGCAGAGGTCTTCATGGGGCAATCACCTGAAATTCCGCCTCGGAAGCACCCCACAGGCGCTCCGATTGGTATGACACATCACAAGTTGCTTGACAAATAAACTCCGGTTCAGAGCATAGACCTCCTTCGCAGTCCACTCTATTAGGGTTTTTTCGGGGTTCAAGCGCTTGACACAAGCAAAGTTGTCAAACAAAGTCCGGGGTGTTCGGCGTGTGCGTCGTCGGGTCCTGCCCCCGCTGGTGCGGGCGCGTCGACGGACAGCGGCATGGGGCCGCCGGCCGGCCGTCAGTAGTCCACGGAGTTGTTGCATGAAACAGAATTCGCGTTCCCCCTCCTCCCCCGGCAGCACCGCCCGGCGCCAGGTCCTGCAGGGCTTTGCCGGCGCGGCCGCGCTGGTCAGCCTGGGCGCCGGACGCTCGGCGCTGGCCCAGGCCGGCAAGGAGGCGCCCGCGCTGGCCAAGCTGGTCGGCGAGGGCAAGCTGCCGGCGCTGGCACAACGGGTATCGGCCAACCCGCTGGTGATCCGGGCCGAGCAGGTGGGCGTGTACGGCGGTTCGCTGCGGCGCGGGCTGCGCGGCAGCGCCGACCACAACGGCATCCTGCGCCTGGTGGGCAACCAGGGCCTGGTGCGCTGGAACCTGGCCTTCACCGAGGTGCTGCCCAATGTGGCGCACAAGTGGGACGTCAACGCCAACTCGACCGAGTTCACCTTCCACCTGCGCCGGGGCATGCGCTGGTCCGACGGCAAGCCGTTCACCGCCGACGACATCCTGTTCTCCATCGAGGACTGCGCCAAGAACAGCGAACTCTACAAGTCGGTGCCCTCGACGCTGGTGATCGCCAACAAGCCCTGCCAGGTGAGCAAGATCGACGAGGTGACGGTGAAGTTCACCTTTGCCTCGCCCTACGCCCTGTTCCTGGAGCAGATGGCCACGCCGCTGGGTCAGTACCCCACGCTGTTTCCCAAGCACTACTGCAGCCAGTTCCACCCCAAGTACAACCCCAAGGCGGCCGAGCAGGCCAAGGCGGCCAACCTGTCGGACTGGGCGGCGCTGTTTCGCGCCAAGTGCGGCGACATCGAGATTCCGGCGCGCTGGGGCAATGCCGAGAAGCCGACGCTGGACCCGTGGGTCATCAGTGAACCCTACACGGGCGGCGCCACCCGCGTGGTGATGGAGCGCAACCCCTACTTCTGGCAGGTCGACCAGAACGGCCAGCAGCTGCCCTACATCGACCGGCTGACCTTCAGCATCGCCCAGGATGTGGAGTCGCTGATGCTCGACGCCCTGTCGGGCAAGCTCGACATCCAGGAGCGCCACATCGACTCGCTGCAGAACAAGCCGACCCTGTCGCAGAACATGCAGAAGGGCGGCTATCGCCTGATCGAGCTGATCGCCTCGGGTGCGCAGCAGGTGCAGATCTACCTGAACCTCACGCACAAGGACCCGAAGATGCGCGAGATGTTCGCCAACAAGCAGTTCCGCCAGGCGCTGTCGCTGGGCATGAACCGCAAGGAGATCATCGATGTGGTCTACCTCGGCCAGTCCGAGCCCTACCAGACCGGGCCACGCCCGGGACACCCCTGGTACCACGAGAAACTGGCACGCCAGTTCACCCAGCACGACCCCAAGCAGGCCAACGAGATCCTGGACAAGCTGGGCTACGCCCGGCGTGATGCGCAGAAGTTCCGGCTGCGCCCGGACGGCCAGCGGGTGTTCTTCGCCATCGACGTGATTCCCACCCTGTACCCGGACGCGGTGGACACGCTGGAACTGGTCAAGCGCCACTGGGCCGAGATCGGGGTCGATGTCAAGATCAACACCATCGAGCGGGCGCTGTACTACACCCGCGGCGACAGCAACGACCACGATGCCGCCGTCTGGCCCGGCCCGGGGGGTCTGGACCCGATGCTCGACGCGCGCGACTACTTTGCGCAGCACACCCAGGGTTCGCGCTACGCCATTCCGTGGACGCTGTGGTACGTCTCCGGCGGCAAGGACGGCCAGGAACCGCCCGAGAGCCAGAAGCGGCGCATGAAGCTGTACGACGACGCCCGGGCCACCGCCGACCTGGGCCGTCGCGGCGCGCTGATGAAGCAGGTGTTCGACCTCGCGGCCGACTCCTTCGAGACCATCGGCGTGTGCCTGGCGGTCAACGCCTTCGGCATCGCCCGCAACAACCTGCAGAACGTGCCGAAGTCCTACCCGAGCTCGTGGTCCTGGCCCAATCCGGGGCCGGCGCTGCCGCAGCAGTTCTTCTTCACGCGCACCTGACCCGCGCGCACGCTGCGCAGCTTCGTGGTCCCGGGAGTCCGCTCATGGCGGGCTCCCGGTGAATCGCGCGCGCCGAGCCCCAGAGACGTCCCATGCTCCGATTCATCCTCGTGCGAGCGCTGTGGATGCTGCCATTCCTGCTGGCAGTCAGCTTCCTGTCCTTCGTGCTGATCCAGCTGCCCCCGGGTGACTACGTCACGACCTACATCGCCACGCTGGCGGCATCCAACGAAGTCGTCGACCGCCAGGCCGCCGCCGACCTGCGGGCGCGTTTCGGGCTCGACCAGCCCATGATCATCCAGTACTGGAAGTGGATCACCAACGTGGTCCTGCGCGGCGACTTCGGCCTCAGCTTCGAGTGGCAGCAGCCGGTGTCCGAGCTCATCTGGGAGCGCATGGCCCTGACCCTGCTGCTGACGGTGTCGACCTTGCTGCTGACC
>VERU01000160.1 GCA_018882485.1 Rhodoferax sp.
GCCCAGGCCAGCGCGCTGTACTCGAACGGCGCCACGGTGGCGGCCTGACCGTGGCGCAGGGCATCGCTGATGGCGACCTGGGCCAGAAAGCCCACCACGCCGATGCCCAGCAGCACCGGGGCGTGGACCGCCTGGACCGGCACCCAGCGGGCCAGGCTGAGCAGCAGCCCCCCGAGGGCCAGGCTGGCGGTGGACCAGAACACCAGACTGGCGGCCGGATCGCTGCGGCTGATCAGGCGGCCGAGCACGCTGCCGGTGGCGTAGGTGCAGGCGGCGCCCAGCACCGCCAGGGCGCCCAGGGTGAGAAAGCCCGAGCGGTCCGGCCGCAGCGCAACCAGCACGCCCAGCAGCCCGATCACCAGCGCGATCACATGGTGTGGGCGGATCCGCTCGCCCAGCAGCGGCCCGGCCAGCAGCAGCACCACCATGGGCGAGATGAAGGTCAGCGTGTAGGCCTCCGCCAGCCCCATGCTGCGCAGGCCGCTGGTGAACAGCATCATGGTCATGATGCCGAAGACGGCCCGCGTCAGGTGCAGCCGCCAGCGCAGGCGCCGGCTGAACACCTGCCCGAACTCGCCCCGCCACAGGATCCAGGCGCACACCAGCGGCAGCGAGGCCATGCCGCGCAGGGCCGTCACCTGGGCCGGCGGGTAGGCGCCGGACAGCACCTTGAGCATCGCGTCCATGCAGGAAAACAGGGCCATGGCGCACAGCATGCCGACGATGCTGCGCAGATTTCCGGTCAACGTCATTGGGCGAGCATACCCGCAGCGCCCGACTGCAGGGCCAGCAGGCAAAATGGGGCTCCCATGCCTGCCACGGCCCGTTCCCCGCACCCGGCGGCGCCGCCCGCTGCGCCCGCGCCAGCGTCCAGGGCGCTGACGGCGCCGCAAAAGGCCCTGCGCAAGCTGGGACTGCTGCGCGACATCGACCTGGCGCTGCACCTGCCGCTGCGCTACGAAGACCAGACCCGCCTGCAGCAGCTGGCTGACGCAGGCGATGGCGACTGGGTCCAGGTCGAGGGCGTGGTCACGGCCAGCGAACCGGTGCTGCACGGGCGGCGGCAGTGGCGGGTCGCCCTGGACGACGGCAGCCAGACCTGTCTGCTGCGCTTCTTCAACCTGCATCCGGGACAGCAGGCCGCGCTGGCCGTGGGCCGTCGGCTGCGGGTGCGCGGCCAGATCCAGGCCGGTTTCGCCGGCCTGCAGATGATGCACCCGGTGTTCCAGGCGGCCGGCGGCGCGTTGCCCCAGGCCCTCACGCCCATCTATCCCACCTCGGCCGGGCTGCCCCAGGCCTATCTCCGACGGGCCGTCGAGACGGCGCTCGAACGGGTCGAACTGGCCGACACGGTACCGCAGGATTTTTTGGATGAAATAGGCCTCCAGGCCAGGTGGAATCTCAGGTCTTCGCTATCATTTTTGCATCATCCGACGCCCCGCACCCCCCTGGCCGAGCTGGAAGACCGCAGCCACCCGGCCTGGCGGCGGCTGAAGGCCGAGGAACTGCTGGCGCAGCAGCTGTCGCAGCAGCAGGCCCGGCTGGAGCGGGCAGCCCTGCGGGCGCCGGCGCTGCCGCCGGCCGCCCTCGCCGACAGCCTGCGGGCGCGCCTGCTGGCGGCGCTGCCCTTTGCCCTGACGCCCGCGCAGCAGCATGTGGTGGCCGAGATTGCCCGCGACCTGGCGCGCCCCGAGCCCATGCACCGGCTGCTGCAGGGGGATGTGGGCGCTGGCAAGACGGTGGTGGCCGCGCTGGCGGCGGCCGTCTGCATCGACGCCGGCTGGCAGTGCGCGCTGATGGCGCCCACCGAAATCCTGGCCGGCCAGCATGTGGCCAAGCTGGTCGGCTGGCTGCAGCCGCTGGGGGTGCGCATCGCCTGGCTGTCCGGCAGCCAGAAGCCGGCCGAGCGACGGGCCATGCTGGCCGCGGTGGCCAGCGGCGAGGCGCAGCTGGTGGTGGGCACCCATGCGGTGATCCAGGACAAGGTGCGTTTTGCCCGGCTGGCGCTGGCCGTGATCGACGAGCAGCACCGCTTTGGCGTGGCGCAGCGGCTGGCGCTGCGCGCCAAGCTGGCGGCGCGGTCGCTGGAGCCGCACCTGTTGATGATGACCGCCACCCCCATCCCGCGCACGCTGGCGATGAGCCACTACGCCGACCTGGATGTCTCCACCCTCGACGAGCTGCCGCCGGGCCGCACGCCGGTGGTGACCCGGCTGGTGCACGAGAGCCGGCGCGACGAGGTGATCGGGCGCATCCGCAGCCAGCTGGCGCAGGGGCGGCAGGTGTACTGGGTCTGTCCGCTGATCGAGGAAAGCGAGGCGCTGGACCTGCGCAACGCCACCCAGACGCACGAGCAGCTGGGCGCCGCCCTGCCCGGGGTGCAGGTGGGTCTGCTGCATTCGCGCATGCCCGCACCGGACAAGCAGGCGGTGATGGCGGCGTTCAGCGCGGGCCAGATGGCGGTGCTGGTCAGCACCACGGTGATCGAAGTCGGCGTGGATGTGCCCAACGCCTCGCTGATGGTGATCGAACATGCCGAACGCTTCGGGCTGTCGCAGCTGCACCAGCTGCGCGGTCGGGTGGGGCGGGGCGCGGCGGCCTCGGCCTGCGTGCTGCTGTACGCCACCGGTGACGCACCCCGGCTGGGCGAACTGGCGCGCGAGCGCCTGCGCGCCATGGCCGCCAGCAACGACGGCTTCGAGATCGCCCGGCGCGACCTGGAGCTGCGGGGCCCGGGCGAGTTTCTGGGCGAGCGGCAGTCGGGCGCGGCGCTGCTGCGTTTTGCCGACCTGCAGACCGACACCGACCTGCTGGAGTGGGCGCGCTCGGCCGCGCTGCGGATGCTGCAGCAGCAGCCGGAGCTGGCGCGCCGGCACCTGGCGCGCTGGCTCGGCGGAAAATCGGAGTTTCTGAAAGCCTGACGCCTGTCCGACGGAATCCTGCACCATGACCCTGACCGAACTGAAGTACATCGTGGCCGTGGCGCGGGAGCGCCACTTCGGCAAGGCGGCCGACGCCTGTTTCGTCTCCCAGCCCACGCTGTCGGTGGCGGTGAAGAAGCTGGAGGAGGAGCTCGATGTCAAGCTGTTCGAACGCAGCGCCAACGAGGTGGCCGTGACGCCGCTGGGCGAGGAGATCGTGCGCCAGGCCCAGAGCGTGCTGGAGCAGGCGGCCAGCATCCGCGAGATCGCCAAGCGCGGCAAGGATCCGCTGGCCGGTCCGCTGACCCTGGGCGTGATCTACACCATCGGACCCTACCTGCTGCCCGACCTGGTGCGCCAGATCATCGACCGGACCCCGCAGATGCCGCTCATGCTGCAGGAAAACTTCACCGTCCGGCTGCTGGAAATGCTGCGCACCGGGGAGATCGACTGCGCCATCCTGGCCGAACCCTTCCCCGACACCGGGCTGGCGATTGCCCCCTTGTACGACGAGCCCTTTCTGGCGGCGGTGCCGGTGGGCCACGCCCTGGCCGCCCGGCGCCAGGTGCAGGCGGAGGAGCTCAAGAACGAAAACCTGCTGCTGCTGGGCAGCGGCCATTGCTTTCGCGACCATGTGCTGGAGGTCTGCCCCGAGTTCGCCCGCTACGCCAGCAACGCCGAGGGCATCCGCAAGACCTTCGAGGGTTCATCGCTGGAAACCATCAAGCACATGGTCGCCGCCGGCATGGGCATCACGCTGGTGCCGCGCCTGAGCGTGCCCCGCGACGCGCTGGCGCCGCGCGCGCGGCGCAGCCGGGATGACGGGGCCTATGTGCGCTACCTCCCTTTCGAGGGCACCCCGCCGAGCCGGCGTGTGGTGCTGGCCTGGCGGCGCAGTTTCACCCGCTACGAGGCGATCGCCGCCCTGCGCAATGCGGTGTACGCCTGCGAGCTGCCTGGCGTGAGCCGCCTGTCCTGACCGCGGCATCCGGCCCTGTCGCCATCCCGCCGCCGCCCTCCATGCCGCCGCCCAAGCTGCCCATGTCACTGCTGCCCGTCCGCGCCGCACCCTACCTCGACCTGATCCGATGGAATCGCCCCGCCGGCTGGCTGCTGCTGCTGTGGCCCACCCTGAGCGCGCTGTGGATTGCTGCCGGCGGTTTTCCCGGCTGGCACCTGCTGGCGGTCTTTGTGGCGGGCACCATCCTGATGCGCAGCGCCGGTTGCTGCGTGAACGATGTGGCCGACCGAGATTTCGACCGGCACGTCAAGCGCACCGCCTCGCGTCCGGTCACCACCGGGGTGTTGAGCGTGCGCCAGGCGCTGGGGTTCGGCGCGGTGTTGGCCGCACTGGCCTTCGGCCTGGTGCTCAGCACCAATGCCGCGACCATCGCCTGGTCGTTTGCGGCGCTGGCCATCGCCCTGGTCTATCCCTACGCCAAGCGGCTGGTGTCCATGCCGCAGGCGGTGCTCGGGGTGGCTTTCAGCTTCGGCATTCCCATGGCCTTCGCGGCGGTGCAGGGCACCGCGCAGTGGGAGTGGCAGGCCATCCTGGCCAGTGTGCCCCCTCTGGCCTGGCTGTTGCTGCTGGGCAACCTCTTCTGGGTGCTGGCCTACGACACCGAGTACGCGATGGTCGATCGCGACGACGACCTGCGCCTGGGCATGAAGACTTCGGCCATCACGCTGGGCCGGCATGATGTCCCGGTGATCATGGCCTGCTATCTGACTTACCTGTCAATTTGGGCTGCAGCCCTTGCCTATCAAGGGTTTTCAGCTCTGTTTTTGATAGCAATTCCGCCCGCACTGGCACAGGTGCTGTGGCACCATCGACTGATCCGGGGGCGCAGCCGCGAAGGCTGCTTCCAGGCCTTTCGGCTGAATCACTGGCTGGGATTCACCGTGTTCGCGGGCGTGCTGCTGGCCACTGCCTGAGCCGGTGGCCGGGCCCCGTGGCGGGCGCTGGCATCGGTCCCGACCGGATCAGTCCCGACCGAACTCGTCGCCCAGTTCGGCCGCGCGCTGGCGTGCGGCCTGCATCGCCCCCACGAAGGCAGCCTTGACCCCGTCCGATTCCAGCCGGCAGAGGGCGGCGTGCGTGGTGCCGCCGGGTGAGGTCACCCGCTGACGCAGCACTTCGGGCGGCTCCGGGCTCTGCCGTGCCAGTTCGGCCGCGCCGCTGAAGGTGGCCAGCGCCAGCTGGTAGGCCTGTTCCGGCCCCAGGCCCATGGCCGACCCGGCCTCGCGCATGGCTTCCAGAAAGTAGAAGACATAGGCCGGGCCCGAGCCGGACAGGGCGGTCACCGCATCGAGTTGCGCCTCCGAGCTCAACCACAGCATCTCGCCGGTGGGCGCCACCACGCGCGCGATGCGCTGGCGGTCGGCCTCATCGACGGCGGGCCGCGCCAGCAGGCCCGTGATGCCCCGCCCCACCAGGGCCGGGGTGTTGGGCATCGCGCGCACCACCCGCTCGGTACCGAGCCAGGCGGCGATGCAATCGCTGCGGATGCCGGCGGCCACGCTCAGGTGCAGCGCTTGCCGGGTGTGCTCACGCACCGGGCGGCAGGCTTCGCGAAACACCTGCGGCTTGACGGCCCAGACCACCAGGCTGGACTGCGCCAGGAAATCGCCGGCGGCGGGCTGGGCCTGCACGCCGTGCTGCCGGTGCAGCGCCTCGCGGGTGGCCGCCAGCGGTTCGATCACCTGCAGCGCGGCTGGCGCCACCCCCTGGCGCAGCAGCCCGCCGATGAGCGCGCTGGCCATGTTGCCACCGCCGATGAATGCGATTCGGTCCGTCATGCCGGTTCGGTCTCCAGGTTCAGGCTTGCAGGGTGGTCTGCCGCACCGCATGGTTCCAGCGGGCCATGTGTTCGCGGGCGGTATCGGGGGCCATCTGCGGCAGGAAACGCCGCTCGGCCTGCCACAGTCCGGCGATGTCGGCGGTCTGCCGGTAGACCCCGGTGCTCAGGCCGGCCAGGTAGGCCGCACCGAGTGCCGTGGTTTCGGTGACCGCCGGGCGCACCACCGGGATGCCCAGCAGGTCGGCCTGGAACTGCATCAGCAGGTCGTTCACGCAGGCCCCTCCGTCCACCCGCAGCTCCGTCACGGGCCGACCCCCTCCGGCCAGGGCGTCCTGGTTCATGGCCTGCAGCAGGGCCGTGCTCTGGTAGGCGATGCTTTCCAGCGCGGCACGCGCAATGTGGGCCACCGTGCTGCCCCGGCTCAGGCCGGTGATGCTGCCCCGGGCGTCGGGTTTCCAATAAGGCGCACCCAGGCCGGTGAAGGCCGGCACCAGCATCACCCCGCCTGCCGTGCCAGTTCGGCCGCGCCGCTGAAGGTGGCCAGCGCCAGCTGGTAGGCCTGTTCCGGCCCCAGGCCCATGGC
>VERU01000161.1 GCA_018882485.1 Rhodoferax sp.
CGGACCGACCACCGCCGCCCCGGTGCTGGCGCAGGCCGCGCCGGCTGCAGCCCCTGCGGCCACCCCGACAGCCCCGGTCGGTCCGCCGGCTCCGGCTGCCAGTGCGCCCGCCGCACCGGCTCCCGTCAATTCGGCGCTGGATGCGCCCCTGTTCTACCAGTTGCTGCTGGGCGAGATCTACACCCAGCTCGACGACCCGGGCACCGGCTTCGCGCTGATGCTCGACGCCGCCCGCAAGACCAACGACGCCGCGCTGTACCAGCGGGCGGTCGAAATCGCGCTGCAGGCCCGGGCGGGCGATTCGGCCCTGCAGGCGGCGCGCGCCTGGCGGCAGGCGTTGCCGACTTCGCGCGACGCCAACCGCTCGGTGCTGCAGATCCTGATCAGCCTGAACCGCCTGGGCGAAACGGTGGAGCCGTTGCGGCGCGAGGTGGCCGCGGCCGACAGCCGCGACCGTCCGCTGATGATCGCCGCCATACCGCGCCTGTACGCCCGTGCCGTCGACAAGAAGGGGGCGGTGGCGGCGGTGGAGCAAGCCCTGGCGGACCAGTTGGCCGCACCGGCCACCGGGGTGCCGGCCTGGACCGCCATCGGGCGGCTGCGGCAGGAGGCGACGGATACCGCCGGCGCGCTGGAGGCCGTGCGCCGTGCCCAGGCGCTGGACGCGCGTGCCGAAGGTCCGGCGCTGCTGGCGCTGTCGCTCATGGACCCGCGCCAGCCGCAGGCCGAGGCGCTGGTGCGCAAGTACCTGGACAACAAGGGCCTGCCCGAGGTGCGGCTGGAATATGCCCGTGAATTGCTGGAGGCGCAGCGCAGCGCCGACGCCATGGCGCAGCTGCTGAGCAGCGTGGCCGAAAAGCCCGATCTGGCCGAGGCCTGGCTGCTGCGGGGCGCGCTGGAGCAGCAGGACGGCAAGGCCACCGCAGCCGAAACCTCGTTCAAGCGCTACCTGGAACTGGCCAGCGGGCGCAAGGCTTCGGGCAACGGCGGCGCAGCAAACGGGGGCAGCCTGGTCGCGCGGCCCGACACCGCCCGCGGCGTGGCGCAGGCCTACCTGGCGCTGTCGCAGCTGGCCGAGCAACGCAAGGACTACGCCGAGGCCGACAGCTGGATACGGCGCATCGACAACCCCGAACAGCTGCTGGCCGCCCAGCTGCGCCGCGCCAGCCTGATGGCGCGCCAGGGCCGCATCGAGGAGGCCCGGCGCCTGATCCGCAGCCAGCCCGAACGCACCCAGGCCGAGGCGCGGCAGAAGCTCACCGCCGAGGTGCAGCTGCTGCGCGATGCCCGCCAGTTCAAGGGCGCCTACGACCTGCTGGCCGAGAACCTGGGGCGTTTTCCGGGCGACACCGACTTGAGCTACGACCTGGCCATGGTGGCCGAAAAGCTGGGGCGGCTCGATGACATGGAGCGGCTGCTGCGCACCATCATCAGCGCCCGGCCCGACAGCCCGCACGCCTACAACGCGCTGGGCTATTCGCTGGCCGATCGCAACCTGCGCCTGCCCGAGGCGCGGCAACTGATCCAGAAAGCGCTGGAGCTGGCGCCGGACGACCCGTTCATCACCGACAGCCTGGGCTGGGTGGAGTTCCGCGCCGGCAACCTGACCGAGGCGCAGCGCCTGTTGCAGGGGGCCTTCAAGGCCCGCCCGGACGCAGAGATTGCCGCCCACCTGGGCGAGGTGCTGTGGACTCTGGGCCGCAAGGAGCAGGCCCAGCAGATCTGGCGCGAGGGCCTGCTGCTCAACGCCGAAAACGAAACGCTGCAGGAAACCCTCAAGCGACTGCGGGTCAAACCGTGAAGCCGGGCACAGCCCCGCACGCGAACGGGGCGCCACGGTTGGCTGCGAGGCGGCCACCCAAGCCAGGCGCCCGGACCGGACCGGCCGCGCCGGGAGGCAGGCGCCTGGGGGCGGCCCTGCTTGCTTTGATTTTTGTAGCAGGGTGTTCAAGTCTGACAAGGCCTGCAGGCCAATTTGGTACCCAGGATACGACCTGGCACGGACGCCTGGCGGTGCGGGTCGAGAGCGATCCGCCGCAATCGATGTCGGCCGGATTCGAGCTCAGCGGCGACGCCAGCGAAGGGGCCCTCACGCTGTACACCCCGCTGGGCACGACCCTGGTCGCCCTGAGCTGGAACGCGGCGGGCAGCACCCTGCAGCGCGGTGCCGAGCGGTCGCAGTACAGCTCACTGCCGGAGCTGATGCGCCAGACCCTGGGCGCCGAGCTGCCGGTGCCCGCCCTGTTCGGCTGGCTGGCCGGACGGCCCGGCGACGCACCGGGCTGGCAGGCCGACCTGTCGCAACGGACCGAGGGTCGGATCCGCGCGCGGCGCCACGACCCGGCCCCGGCGGCCGAACTGCGGTTGCAGCTGGAGCCCTGACCCATGCAGGCCCTGTACGACCTGAGCGCACCGGCCAAGCTCAACCTGTTTCTGCACATCACCGGTCGCCGCGCCGACGGCTACCACCTGCTGCAGTCGGTGTTCATGCTGATCGACTGGTGCGACACCCTGCACCTGGAACGGCGCGAAGACGGACAGCTCAGCCGCGAGGACCTGGGCGAGGCCCTGCCACCCGATGACCTGGTGCTGCGCGCCGCCCGCGCGCTGCGGACAGCCAGCGGCTGCCGGCTGGGGGCGCACATCGGCGTCCTCAAGCGCATTCCGGCGCAGGCCGGGATGGGCGGCGGATCGTCCGACGCCGCCACCACCCTGCTGGGGCTCAACCGACTGTGGGGCCTGAACTGGCCGCTCGAGCGGCTGCTCCCGCTGGGCCTGGGCCTGGGTGCCGACGTGCCCTTTTTCCTGGGTGGGCACAACGCCTGGGTCGAGGGGGTGGGCGAATCGCTGCAGGCCATCGGGCTGCCGGCGGCCCGGTTCCTCGTGGCCAAGCCACCGCAGGGGCTGGCGACGGCTGCGATTTTCTCGGACCCGGGGCTCAGGCGCGATACCGAGGCTGCTATACTTTCGCGCTTTCTTGCAGACCCTTACGGTTTCGGCCGCAACGATCTGCAGGCGGTGGCCCAGGGACTGTGTCCCGGGGTGTCCGAGGCCCTGGCGTGGCTGGCTGCGCAGGGTCTGGCGGGTCGGATGACGGGGTCGGGCAGCGCGGTGTTCGCACCGTGGCCGGGCCCGGGACCGGTACCGCCGGCTCCGGCGCCGGCAGGTTTTCAGGTCAGGGTGTGCGCCAATCTGGACACGCATCCCCTGGCCGGTTGGGCCTGAGGCGGAGTTTTGGGTGGGTGGCGTGCGCCATCGACCGGTGTAGGGGAGTCGCCAAGTTGGTTAAGGCACTGGATTTTGATTCCAGCATGCGAAGGTTCGAATCCTTCCTCCCCTGCCAAACCCGTGTCGCGGCGCGCGCGCCCGGCGCGGCCTGAATCGCGGCACCGCTGTGGTGGTGTCTGAAAGACAAACACACAAACAAACCATGGTCGGGTCTCCCATGCATGCCAACCATACCCCTGATTTCATGGTTTTCACCGGCAATGCCAACCCCGGCATGGCCGCCGCCATCTCCAGCCACCTCAACACCTCGCTGGGTGCGGCCACGGTGGGCCGCTTCTCCGACGGCGAAGTCACGGTCGAGATCAACCAGAACGTGCGGGCCCGCGATGTGTTCGTGGTGCAGTCCACCTGCGCGCCCACCAACGACAACCTGATGGAGCTGCTGATCATGGTCGATGCGCTCAAGCGCGCCTCGGCCGAACGCATCAGCGCCGTCATCCCCTACTTCGGCTACGCCCGGCAGGACCGCCGGCCCCGCTCCAGCCGCGTGCCCATCAGCGCCAAGGTGGTGGCCAACATGCTGCAGGCCGTGGGTGTGGCGCGGGTGCTCACCATGGATCTGCACGCCGACCAGATCCAGGGCTTCTTTGATATCCCGGTGGACAACATCTACGCCTCGCCGGTGCTGCTGGGCGACCTGCGGCAGAAAAACTACGACGACCTGATCGTGGTCTCGCCCGACGTCGGCGGCGTGGTGCGTGCCCGGGCCCTGGCCAAGCAGCTGGGTTGCGACCTGGCCATCATTGACAAGCGCCGGCCCAAGGCCAATGTGAGCGAAGTGATGCACGTGATCGGCGAGATCGAAGGCCGCAACTGCGTGGTGATGGACGACATGATCGACACCGCCGGCACGCTGGTGAAAGCGGCCGAGGTGCTCAAGGAGCGCGGCGCGCGCAAGGTCTACGCCTATTGCACCCATCCCATCTTCTCGGGGCCGGCCATCGAGCGCATCGCCAGCGGCAATGCGCTCGACGAGGTGGTGGTGACCGACACCATCCCCCTGAGCCGTGCGGCGGCTGCCTGCGGCAAGATCCGCCAGCTGTCGGTGGCGCAGCTGTTCGCCCAGACCATCCAGCGCATTGCGCGGGGTGAGTCGGTGATGAGTTTGTTCTCGGATCAGGACAAGTTGTTCTGATCCGGACCAAGGTGGTCCGCGCCCCGTCCCGGGGCCGGGCCTTTTTTCAACCGGAGTGTCACTGGTCGCGGTGCGCTCTTCCAGGAGTTCAACATGAAATTCGTCGCTTTTGAGCGCGCCAAGCAGGGTACGGGTGCGAGCCGCCGTCTGCGCATCACCGGCCGCACGCCGGGCATCGTCTACGGCGGGGGCGCCCAGCCCACGCTGATCGAGCTGGACCACAATGCACTGTGGCACGCCCTCAAGAAGGAAGCCTTCCATTCGTCCGTGCTCGAAATGGAACTGGCTGGCGCCACCAGCAAGGTGCTGCTGCGCGATGTGCAGATGCACCCCTTCAAGCAGATGGTGCAGCACATCGACTTCCAGCGCGTGGACGCCAACACCCGGCTGCACATGAAGGTGCCCCTGCACTACAGCGGCGAAGAAAACTCGCCGGCCGTCAAGACCGATGGCTGCATTGCCAATCACGTGGTCACCGAAATCGAGGTCAAGTGCCTGCCCTCGGACCTGCCTGAATTCATCGCGGTGGACCTCAGCGGCCTGAAGAAGGGCGTTTCGCTGCACCTGGCCGACGTCAAGCTGCCCAAGGGCGTGACGGCCGTGACCCACGGCAAGGTGAACCCGGTGCTGGTGTCGGTGGTGGCCGTCGGCGGTGGCGACGCGGCGCCGGCCGAAGCCGCCCCTGCGGCAGCCGCCGCCCCGGCCAAGGGTGGCAAGGCCGCTCCGGCCGCCAAGGCAGCACCCGCTGCCAAGCCCGCAGCCAAGAAGTAAGACACGCAGCCCCTGCGCCGCGCAGCCCGATGGGCGGCGCCGGCTGGCTGAGTCCGCAACGGCCCGCCCTCGCGCGGGCCGTTTTTTTTCAGGCAGCCGGCTGCGGCCCCCACGCGGCTGGCCGCCACGGATAATCCGGCCATGATCCGCCTGCTGGTGGGCCTGGGCAACCCGGGCCCCGATTACGAACACACCCGCCACAACGCCGGTTTCTGGTGGCTGGAGGCGGCTGCCCTGGCCCTCAAGGCGTCCTTCCAGCCCGACAAGGGCCACCAGGCCCGGGTGGCTCGCACCCAGATCGGGGGCCGGCCGCTGTGGCTGCTGGCACCCCAGACCTACATGAACCTGAGCGGCCGGGCGGTGGCTTCCCTGGCCCGCTTCTACAAGATCGAACCGGCAGACATCCTGGTGGTCCACGACGAGCTCGACCTGCCAGCGGGCGAGACCAAGCTGAAATTTGGCGGCGGTCATGCCGGACACAACGGCCTGCGCGACATCCATGCCCAGCTGGGCACGGGCGATTACTGGCGGCTGCGGCTGGGCATCGGCCACCCCGGCGACCGGGCCGAGGTGGTGCACTGGGTGCTCAAGAAGCCCTCGCCGGAGGACCGTCAGGCGATCGAGGCCGGTATCGCCCGATCGGTCCAGGCGCTGCCCGACCTGCTGGCTGGCGATACGGCACGGGCCACCCTGCAGATCCACACCACCCGGCCGCCGCGGCCCAAGCCGCCCCGACCGCCGGCTGCGCGCCCTGAGGCCCCGCCCCCTCCCTCGGCACCGGAAACAAGGCCATGATCCAGCGCAGCTTGTACGCTCTTCTTTTTGTAGCAATGATCCCAATAGGCACAAGGGTTGTAGCCCAAAATGTCTATCGATGCGGCAACAGCTACAGCGCCCAGCCCTGCCCCGACGGAAGCCGGGTGGATGTGGCCGATCCGCGAACCCCGGCCCAGCGGCAACAGGCGCAGGACGCCACCGAGCGCGATGCGCGGGATGCCGAACGCCTGAAGCAGCAGCGCCTGAAGCAGGATCAGGCCCGGCAGGGCGCTGCCCGCAAGACGCCCCAGGCGCCGGCCCACGGCGACCGGCCCGCGCA
>VERU01000162.1 GCA_018882485.1 Rhodoferax sp.
ACCTTGCGCAGGGCAGGCGCCATCTTGTTGCACAGGGTACCGGCCACGATCATCAGGTCCGACTGGCGTGGACTGGCGCGAAACACCTCGGCACCGAACCGGCTGATGTCATAACGGGCCGCCGCCGCATGCATCATTTCGACCGCACAGCAGGCCAGCCCGAATGTCATGGGCCACACAGATCCCGTCTTGGCCCAGTTCATCACCGCGTCGTAGCTGGTGGTGACGAACCCTTCCTTCAGAACGCCTTCGATCATCGCAAGCCTCCGCTCATTCCCAGTCCAGGGCGCCTTTTTTCCATTCGTAGACAAAACCCACGACCAGAATGCCCAGAAACACCATCACCGACCAGAAGCCCAGGGGCCCGATGTCCTTGAGGGAGACCGCCCAGGGGAACAGGAATGCGATTTCAAGGTCAAACAGGATGAATAGGATGGCCACAAGGTAGTACCGCACATCGAACTTCATGCGGGCGTCCTCGAAGGCTTCGAATCCACACTCGTAAGGAGAATTCTTCGCAGGATCCGGCCTGTTGGGACCCAGGACCCAGCCAATGACCTGGGGGGCCACACCGACACCCAGTCCCACCAGGATGAAGAGCAGCACCGGCAGATATTGTTCGAGGTTCATCGGACTCTAGTCTTCTGGTTCGACAGAGCGCGCCCGAAAGGTCCGCACTCCGCGTTGTTGGTGCCGTCGGCGAGACTCGAACTCGCACAGCTTTCGCCACTACCCCCTCAAGATAGCGTGTCTACCAATTTCACCACGACGGCAGTTGGAAGAGGTCAGCAAAGGCAGCGAAAACCGCAACCGGACTGGCCTCGAAACCTCTAAGAGTTTACCCTGAAAACCCCGGGGTTTTCTCGGGAGAATCCGCTGTTTTTGGACCTGCTCACTTGGACGGGATGAGGCCTGCACCCGACGCCGGGACGGATGCTGCAGGCACGCCAGCGGAAGCCGCTGCAGCCGGCGCGGCGGCCTGAGCGGGCAGGTTCTGCAGTACGCTGCCCGATGGCGCCGAAGCACGCGGTACGCCGAAATAGGCCAGCATCAGCGTGCTGACAAAAAACAGGGTCGCCAGCACCGCTGTGCTGCGCGAGAGAAAGTTGGCGCTGCCACTGGCGCCAAACAGGCTGCCCGAGGTGCCACTGCCGAAGGCAGCCCCCATGTCGGCGCCCTTGCCATGCTGCACCAGAACCAAACCGATCACCGCCAGTGCGGACAAGACCTGCACCACCAGAACCACCGTCAACAGAATGTTCATCGAACTCTCCAAAATCACCGTAGGGCACTCGCGCGACCGACTCCAGCCGCCACGATCGCCAGAAAATCAGCCGCCTTGAGCGACGCACCACCGATCAGGCCTCCGTCAATGTCGGGCTGCGCCAGAAGTCCTGCCGCATTGGTGGCATTCATGCTGCCGCCATACACAATGCGTACTCGATCGCTGTGGGCCGACGCGGCACGCAACTGAGCCCGCAATACCGCATGGACCTGCTGCGCCTGTTCGGCCGCTGCGGTGCGGCCGGTGCCAATGGCCCACACAGGCTCGTAAGCCAACACGATCTCGCTGATGCAGTGGCCGTTCACATGGATCACGGCCGCCAGCTGGCGCCGCACCACTTCCTCGGTCCGACCGGCCTCACGCTCCTGCAGCGTCTCACCGACACACACGATGGGTGTGATGCCGACGGCCAGAGCCTGCCGGGCCTTGGACGCAACGACGCTGTCGCTCTCGCCATGGTGTTGGCGGCGCTCCGAGTGACCCACGATGACATAGCGGATGGCAAATTCCCGCAGCATGGCGGCCGACACTTCGCCTGTGTAGGCACCGCCCTCATGCGCCGAAACATCCTGCGCCCCCACCGCCACGGAACTGCCGGTGAGCAGGGTCTGCAACTGACCCAGATACACAAAAGGCGCACAGACAGCCACATCACAGCGACCCAGTCCGCTGCATCCGGCACGCACATCATCCAGCAGGCGCTGGTTGGTCTCCAGGCCACCGTTCATTTTCCAGTTGCCCACGATCAAGGGGGTATTCATGCGCTCTCCCAGGTCAGCACGATCTTCCCGATGTGCAGACCGGATTCCATCCGGGTGTGGGCCTGAGCGGCCTCCGACGCCGGGAACGTGCGGTCGATCACCGGCCTCACACGCCCCTCGTTCAGCAGCGGCCAGACCCGCTGCCGGCACGCACTTGAAATGGCTGCCTTGAAGGCCGGCGAACGGGGGCGCAGCGTGGAACCGGTGATCGTCAGCCGGCGCATCAGTACCAGGCGGGCGTTGAAGCCCGCAGCCGTCCCACCCTGCACCGCAATAATCACCAGGCGCCCGTCTTCGGCCAGGCATTCCACTTCGCGGTCCACGTAGTCACCGGCCACCATATCCAGCACCACGTCCACCCCGCGACCGCCCGTCAGTCGCAGAACCTCGTCTCGGAAATCCTGGGTGCGGTAATTGATCACGTGGTCCGCACCCAATTCCAGGCAGGCACGGCACTTGATGTCGCTGCCCGCCGTGGCGATGACCCGAGCCCCCGAGGCCCGCGCCATCTGGATGGCCGTGACTCCTATGCCGCTGCTGCCGCCCTGCACCAGCAGGGTCTCGCCAGCCTGCAACCGGGCCCGGTCAAACACATTGCTCCAGACCGTGAACACGGTCTCGGGTAACGATGCGGCCTCGATGTCGGTCCAGCCGGTCGGCACCGGCAAGCATTGCGCGACCGGTGCCACACACAGGTCGGCATAACCCCCTCCGGACACCAGCGCACAGACCCGGTCGCCCAGCGAGTATCCAGCCTGCTTCAGCGCCGCGGCATCACCCGCGACGATCTCGCCCGCGACTTCCAGGCCCGGGATGTCAGAGGCACCTGGAGGCACCGGATACTGACCCAGCCGCTGCAACACGTCGGGCCGGTTCACGCCGCTGGCGCGAACCCGGATGAGCGCCTCGCCCGGCCCGGCAACCGGGTCCGGGCGTTCGCCCAGCGTCAATACCGAGGGCGCGCCAAATCCGGCGATCTCGACGACCTTCATGACTGAATCAGGCTCTAGCCCTTACGGGACAGGGGTTCCTTGCTACCAAATCAGGAGCTGCCGTGGTCCGGTCAGGCGGCGTCCCCGGTCGGGGAAGGACGATCCAGCAGAACCTTCATGGACAGCTTGATACGGCCCTTTTCGTCGGTCTCCATCACTTTGACACGCACCACCTGCCCTTCGGAGAGGTAATCGCTGACCTTCTCCACACGCTCATGGGCAATCTGGCTGATGTGCAGCAGCCCGTCCTTGCCCGGCAGCAGATTGACCAGGGCACCGAAGTCGAGGATCTTGGTCACTGGGCCTTCGTAGATCTTGCCGATCTCCACTTCGGCCGTGATCTGCTCGATGCGGCGCTTGGCTTCGTCGGCCTTGGCCGGATCGCTGGAGGCGATGGTGATGGTGCCGTCTTCCTCGATGTTGATCTGAGTGCCGGTTTCCTCGGTCAGGGCCCGGATCACCGAACCACCCTTGCCGATCACATCACGGATCTTGTCGGGGTTGATCTTCATGGTAAATAGCCGGGGCGCGAAGTTGGACACTTCGGTGCGCGCCTGGCCCATGGCTTCCTGCATCTTGCCCAGGATGTGCATGCGCGCCTCCTTGGCCTGCGCCAGTGCCACCTGCATGATTTCCCGGGTGATACCCTGGATCTTGATGTCCATCTGCAGGGCGGTGATGCCATTGGTGGTGCCCGCCACCTTGAAGTCCATGTCGCCCAAATGGTCTTCGTCACCCAGGATGTCGGTCAGCACGGCGAAGCGGTTGCCGTCCTTGATCAGGCCCATGGCAATACCGGCCACGTGGGCCTTCATGGGCACGCCCGCGTCCATCAGCGAAAGGCAGCCACCGCAGACCGAAGCCATGGAGGAAGAGCCGTTGGATTCGGTGATTTCGCTGACCACGCGCATGGTGTACGGGAATTCATCCTTGCTCGGCAGGCAGGCCACCAGCGCACGCTTGGCCAGGCGCCCGTGACCGATCTCGCGGCGCTTGGGAGTGCCCACGCGGCCGGTCTCGCCCGTTGCAAACGGCGGCATGTTGTAGTGCAGCATGAAGCGGTCTTCGAACTCTCCAGCCAGCGCGTCGATGCGCTGGGCGTCGCGCTCGGTGCCGAGCGTGGTCACCACCAGCGCCTGCGTCTCGCCGCGGGTGAACAGGGCAGAACCGTGGGTGCGCGGAAGCACGCCGTTGCGAATTTCGATGGGGCGGACCGTGCGGGTATCGCGGCCATCGATGCGCGGCTCGCCGGCCAGAATCTGGCTGCGCACGATGCGGGCTTCGATGTCGAACAGCATGCCTTCGACCTTGACGCTGTCAAACTCGACCCCCTCGGCCTTGAGATCGGCCATCACCACCGCATAGGCCTCGCGGCAGGCGTGGGTGCGAGCCTGCTTGTTGCGGATCTGGTAGGCCGCGCGCAGACGCTCTTCGGCCAGTGCCGCCACCTTGGCGATCAGCGCTTCGTCCCGGACGGGCGCAGTCCAGTCCCAGACCGGCTTGCCCGCGTCGCGCACCAACTCGTGGATCGCGTTGATGGCAATGTTGCCCTGCTGATGGCCGAACACCACGGCACCCAGCATGACGTCCTCACTCAGCTGCTGGGCCTCGGACTCCACCATGAGCACGGCCGCCTCGGTGCCAGCAACCACCAGGTCCATGGACGAACTCTTGCGCTCGGTCTGCCCAGGGTTGAGCACGTACTCCCCATTGACGTAGCCCACACGGGCCGCGCCGATCGGACCGTTGAAGGGAATGCCGCTGATGGACAGCGCCGCGCTGGTCGCGATCAACGCAGCGATGTCGGCATCCACCTCCGGATTGAGGGACAGGGTGTGCACCACCACCTGCACCTCGTTGAAAAACCCGTCCGGAAACAAGGGGCGGATGGGGCGGTCAATCAGGCGACTGGTCAGGGTCTCCAGTTCGCTGGGCCGGCCTTCGCGCTTGAAGAAGCTGCCAGGGATCTTGCCCGCCGCGTAGGTCTTCTCGATGTAATCGACCGTGAGGGGGAAAAAATCCTGGCCGGGCTTGGCACTCTTGGAGGCCACCACGGTGGCCAACACCACCGTGTCATCGATGTCCACCAGCACGGCGCCGCCGGCCTGGCGGGCGATTTCGCCCGTTTCCATGCGGACGGTGTGCCGCCCCCACTGAAAAGACTTGGTAACTTTGTTGAACAGACTCACAGAGGATCTCCTAGGTAGACGGGAGGTCAAGGCCACCTCGCCCGGGCCCGGAAACGGTCTGACAGAACACGATGCCATTCCAGGGTTGCACCGGCACAGCCCCGGCGAGACCTTGGAATGACACAGCTTCGCTCTGCGCGAGCCCGCTCCGAAGTGAAGAACGCCCGAGCCAGCGGACCAACTCAGGCGTTCGCATACATGCCGTGGCTTACTTGCGCAGGCCCAGCTTGGTGATCAGCGCCGAATAGCGCCCGGCGTCCTTGGACTTGAGATAGTCGAGCAGCTTGCGCCGACGGCTCACCATGCGCAGCAGGCCACGGCGGCCATGGTGGTCTTTGGCATGGGTCTTGAAATGAGGCGTGAGTTCGTTGATGCGGGCCGTGAGCAAGGCCACCTGCACTTCGGGGCTGCCGGTGTCGCCGGCCTGGCGTGCGTTGTCCTTGACAACCGCCGCCTTGACGCTGGATGCGATCATGGGATTTTCCTGGTTGAGTTGACTTGCGCCAGGCGCTGGAACTGCCCCTGGCGTGCGATCTGCCTTGCGGCAAAACCCGCGGAGTATACCTGCCAGGTGATGTGGTTTCGCTGCAGAGCCTGGGCAGGGGCCCACTCAGCGCACGTCGGACGTATTCTCCAGCCAGCCTCGCAGCCGGCGGACTCCCTCTTGCAACCGCGCCGTATCGTGCGAGGCGTAGCACCACCGCAACCAGCCCGCGGCCTCGGGGCCGAAGGCCTCACCCGGAGCCAAACCCAGCCCCGCCTCCGTGACCAGACGCTTTGCGGTGGCCACGGCATCGGGATGACCCGGCAGCGAGAAGAAGGCATACATGCCGCCCAGCGCGGGGGCCAGTTGCACCCCGGGCAAGGCCTGCAGCAGCGGGACCAGGGTGTCGCGACAGCGCCGGAGATGCGCCACGACCTGCGGCGTGATGACATCGGCGGCGTGCAAGGCGGCCATCCCGGCCCGCTGGGTGAAGACGCTGACACACGAGGTGTTGAATTCCAGCAGTTTGCCCATGTGAGGCGTCATGGCCGCAGGCATCACCAGCCAGCCCAGACG
>VERU01000163.1 GCA_018882485.1 Rhodoferax sp.
CATACCGGCAGCCCAGGATCGCCCAGCAGCCCGATCAGAGCACCGCTCAGTGGCCAGCGCTGCAGACCCTGTGGGCCGGCGCGCAGGGCCCAGACGTCACCGGGAATGCCCAAAATCCACAACGCGTCCTGTTCGGGCTGGGGCGTCCATTGCGGAACCACCCGGTTGGCCCGGTGGCCGGTTTTTTCGAGCTGAGTCAAGGTCTGGACCAGCCAGGCGCGGTCGCAGGCGGCGACCCAGATCGGCGCACCATCGCGCGCACCGGGTTCCAGCGCGAAATGCAAATCGGCAGGGTCATCCAGCAACACATCCTCGAGCAGGCCGGCCAGCACCGCACGCAGCCGCGCACCGGCTGCTTCGCGAAAGGCCGCGCGCGACAAGGTGCCGCTCGGCAGTTGCACGCGGTGCCAGGATAGCGCCTGCACCGGCACCACCGCGACCACATCGTCCGCGGTGGGCAGCAGCGCCAGTGGCGCCCGCACGGGAGGCGACAGCAAAACGCCGTCGGCCGCCCGCACATGCTCCCATTCCGTGGCCGGATCGGCTGGGTCGACCTCAGGGGCCGGCAACGTGATGATCAGCGTGGTCATGGTGGCGGGTTCGTCGCACGGTCCCGGCGATGCTGAGCAGCAGGAACAGGAACGCGCAGGGCAGCGCAGTTCATTGTAGGAGCGCACCTGCGGTGATGGGACCACGCTGGCGCCACAGTACCCGCACGTCGAGCCCGTCGCGCTCGACCAGGGAGCGCTCCTCCACCGACTGTCCATCCATCTGCAGCCGCCCCCGCACTTCCAGGTAGCGGGTGGCAACGCTATGCTGCTCGGCCACCAGTGGCAATCGGGGCCGGCCGATGGCGCGGGCGGCATCGTCCAGTGTGGCCCAGGGCTGGGCCGTGCGCTCCCGCACCAGCCGATGGGCATCGGCCATGTCCAGCCCGTCCAGGCAGGCGTACAGGACCTCGGGCGCAGCGGTGTTGAGATTGACCGGGGTGCGCGTGGGCAGCACCACCACAAAAGGCCGCAAAGCCAGCGTGGTACGCAGCGACAAGCCCAGCCAGGGCAGTTGCTCGACGTCCTGCGGCCACAGTGGCGCATCGGCTGACGGTGCGGTCAACGTACCCCCCGAGGGACGCGGTAGAGCCCGCAGCACCGAATCGGCCAGCATGACGAGCTCGGCGGACGGCAGGCCCAGCAGCTCGAACAGACGCGCAAACGCCCGCAGCGCGGCGGGATCGAGCTTTCCATCCAGCACCAGGTTCGCCACATTCAGCCGAGCCTGCTGGTCGGTGATGGAGCCTGACAGAAACGCCTGGTTGGCGGCCTCTGCCGCCAGTGCGTCGCTGCGGTCGGCGGCGAGAAAGGTCGACAGCCGCGCACGCTCCAGAGGCACTGCCCACGGTTCGGCCAGATGATCAGGTCCTCCTTTCCGAGCGTCTTCCCGCAGGATCAGCCGCGCCCAGTCCAGAGCGCCCGACAGCACCCAGACCGACTGCAGGCGGGAGCGCCGCGCCAACTCCAGCTCGATACCGCGCCACTGCCACCAGAGGGCGCCGGCGGCCAGCGTGGCAACCAGCACCACGGTCAGCATGGCGGTCAGGATGGCGGCGCCCGACGCTCTGCGCCCCACCCGCCGCCCGGGCTGCAGGGCGGCTGCCCGGGCGGTCGCTCGACCGGACGTCAACGTGCGCCCTCCAGGGTCGGGCGGATCCAGTCCAGGGTCAACACCCCGGCGACCGCGCCCCCGGACGGAAGATCCAGCACCAGACGCAAGCCATCGGGCAGCGTCGGAGCCCGCGCATTCCCGGACGGGGCGTTGCCATCGCTGGACAAGGGGTTGGTCCAGACGCCGCCTCGGTGATAGAAGATCTGCCAGCGCGACAGCGTCAGCATTCGAACCTGCAGGCGCAGGTCATCACTGGCTGGAGCCTGGGCCCAAAAGGCGGCCTGTTGCCAGGCCTGTTCCCGTTCGCCATGGGTCCGCACCGGGGGGGACTGCCAGCGCAACCAGTCGGCCTGCGCGCCGACACCACGCACGGTCCAGGCCACCACCCGCAAACCGTCGGCCGGCGCCGCAGCATCCCGGCGCAGAATGCGCAGAGACCGGCCATCCCAGGCCAGGCTCTCAACCCGCGGCTGCCAGGCCACCGCGTCGAGGTCCGCCGACCACTGCGCCAGGGCGGCCTGCAGGGCCAGCACCGAGTCGGCCTCCCCCCGCAGCCGTACCTGCGCGCGAGACATGGCATCCAGGCCGCGCCAGGCCAGGGCGGTCATCAAAGCCATCACGGCCAGCGCCACCAGAACTTCCACCAGGGTGAAACCCCGCCGGCGGTGCTGCCTGTCCATCAATTGCGCCCCACGATGGTCGACAGGCCCAGCACCGGTGCCCCTTCGCGAGACACTTGGGCATCGACGCGACGGAAATTGGGGTTTGGAGTGGGGCGTACTGCCAGCCGGACCCGGTAGGTGCGGCCAGCCTGCTCGCACTCGACATCCGAGTCGCCAACGCCGGGCATCTGGCGCGACAGCCGCAGCCGAACCAGGGCGTTTTCGGCGCAGGCCTGGGCCAGCACCGACTCCGTCTGCCGCTGCGCATTGAGAGTCAGCGCACCGGTGGCCCGGGACCCCGCGGCCAGAGCCACGGCCACGATGCCCAAAGCAACCAGCACTTCAATCAAGGTGAATCCGCGGCCGGCGTGTGCCGCCCGAATGGCACCGTTCAATTGGCTCATGGGGTGGCGCGGGACGGCTGAACGACAAACGGACGCAGTCCATCGGTGGTCAGACGCAGGCGAAATTGCGGGTCGCGGCGGGTTCCGAGCTCCAGCGACTGAGGACCGATCACGGGTTCCGGACCGAGCAGCAACACCGCCTCGGGTGACACCAGGGTATCGGAATCCAACCACTGGCCTGGCCATTTCTCGTTGTCGAGTCCATCGAAACGAAACCCCTGTGGCGAAGGACGCCAGCGCACCGGCACGCCACTGAACTGGGAGTGGGCGCGGGCCGCTTCGAGCAAGGCGGAGAGGCGCTCCGCTTCGCGCTGCAACTGGATTTCGGTGCCGTTACGCTGAGACAGCACCACGCCGAGCGTCGCCAGGGCCAGAATGGCCACCACCACCAGCAGTTCGATCAGCGTGTAGCCGCCGCCCCTGCGGCGTTCAGGGCTGCCAGCTGCCGATATCGGCATTCTTGCCCTCGCCCCCGGACTGGCCATCGGCACCATACGACATCACATCCACCTCTCCCTTGATGCCGGGATTCAGGTACAGGTAGGGCCGCCCCCAGGGGTCCTTGGGCAATTGGTCGAGATACGGCTTCCAGTTGGGCGGCAACGGATCGGCCGTGGGCCGCGTCATCAAGGCCGCCAGCCCCTGCTCGGAGGTCGGAAAGCGCTGATTGTCCAGCTTGTAGAGCTTGAGGGCCTGCATCAGATTGGCCACATCGGTGCGGGCGGCCGTGACCCGGGCATCGTCAGCACGGTCGAGCACATTGGGTGCAATCAAGGCCGCCAGAATGCCCAGGATCAGCAGAACGACCATCAATTCGATCAGCGTGAAGCCACGCTCCAGCCGGCACCGGATATCGACAAAACAGCGGATCATGGGGCTCCCTCGGCTTTCCAACTCGGCGAGCATAATACCCCGCGATGTCTACCCACCAAACCGCGAAAGACCGCTTGGAACGCGCCGGCGTCGCCCTGGCCACCTTCCTGGCGGCCTCATGGGCGGCGGCCAGTGCCGTGGGGTGGGCGTTGAAATGGACCCCGCCGTTCGAACCGCTCGCACCGGCGCCGGTCGTCGGCGCCGTGCAGCCAGCAGTCAACCCGCCGGATGCAGCGGCCCTGGCCCGGCTGCTGGGCGGCAGCCCGGACGCGCGTCGGCCTGCGGCCGGCGACGCCACCGCAGCACGGCTCAAGCTCAGCGGCATCCTGGCCGGGCGCCAGACGACATCACCCGGCGCACTGGCCCTGATCTCGGTGGACGGCGCAACGGCCCGACCGTATCGTGTGGGCAGCGCCGTGCTCGACGACTGGACCTTGCAGACAGTCACCCCACGCACGGCCGTGCTGCGGCTGGGCCGTGCTTCAGACCCCACTATCGCCAGCGGCCCCACGCTGACGCTGGAGTTGCCCGCCACGGCGAATCTGCCGGTCAACCCGCCGGCAGGGCCCGGTCGCGCCGTCGCGCCCTGATCCGAGGCTCCGGCCTTGCGCCGGCTCAAGACCAGTTGCACCGATCGGCATCACAGTCGATCCCATGCCGCCACCCGCCACACCCTCTGAGCCATTGGCCGGCCCGGACCAGCCCCAGTTTGCCGCGCGCGCGGCCCACCCTGCGTTGACACTGGTGTGCCTGGATCCAGCCCTGGTGGTCGATGGGGAACCGGCCGGTGGCGGCTACCTGGCCGACGAGGTCATCAGTTCCGGCGTGGTGCGCGAGCACTGCCCGGCCTGCGGTGATGCGCGGCTGCATCTGGTTCTTCGGCATGCCCGGGTGATCCGCAGCCACCTGTACTGTCCGGTCTGTACCCGCTGCTTCGATGCGCTGGGTCCGGACGGCGCGTCCACGCTGACACTGCCGAGCCAGTCCATCGCCTGATCGCCCATGGGCTCAACCGGCAGCAGGCGCCAGCGCCGCGCGCATCGCGTCGATCACGGCGCGGTAATCCGGGCGACCAAAGATCGCGCTGCCGGCCACAAAGGTGTCGGCGCCCGCGTCGGCCACACGGCGGATGTTGTCAACCTTGATGCCGCCATCCACTTCGAGCCGGATGTCCTTGCCGCTGGCCTGGATACGGCGACGCGCCGCCTCCACCTTGCGCAGTGCGCTGTCGATGAAGCCCTGCCCGCCAAAACCCGGGTTGACGCTCATGATGAGGATCAGGTCGATGTCCTCGATGACCCAGTCCAGCACATCCAGCGGCTGCGCCGGGTTGAACACCAGACCGGCCTTGCAGCCCTTCGCCCGGATGGCCTGGATGCTGCGGTGCACATGGGCCGACGCGTCCGGGTGGAAGCTGATCAGGTCGGCGCCCGCATCGGCGAAGGCTGCCGCCAGCGCATCGACCGGCTGCACCATCAGGTGCACATCGATGGGCACAGCCTCGCCGGACGGTGTACGGGCATGGGGCTTGAGCGCGGCACAGACCATGGGACCGAAGGTCAGGTTGGGCACGTAATGGTTGTCCATCACGTCAAAGTGGATCCAGTCACTGCCAGCGGCGATCACATCGCGCACTTCCTGGCCCAGGCGGGAAAAATCGGCGGAGAGGATGGAGGGGGCAATGCGGTAGGTCATGCGGCAAGGTGGAAAGGTGACGACAGGGTGGACGGGCAATCCGGGCCGCAAGCCGTGCGCGGCGCCCGTCGACCCAACCGCCCGGGATTTTCGCAGGTAGCATTGCGACATGTCCAAATACCGCTTTCTGGTCGACGTCACGCCCCAGTACCTGCCCGAGCAGTCCACGCCGGAGCAGGACCTGTACGTGTTCGCCTA
The DNA here is from genome assembly GCA_018882485.1 of Rhodoferax sp. Taxonomy (GTDB): domain Bacteria; phylum Pseudomonadota; class Gammaproteobacteria; order Burkholderiales; family Burkholderiaceae_C; genus Rhodoferax. The sequence continues at coordinate 5,495 of VERU01000163.1, forward strand.
CACCATCACCATCACCAATGTCGGAGATGTTGCTGCTCAGCTGATCTCCCGAACGTGGAATGTGAACGACGCGAACGGCCACACCGAACGCATCAAGGGGCTGGGCGTGGTGGGCCAGCAGCCCCTGCTGAAACCGGGCGAGGTGTTCGAATACACCAGCGGCACCCGGCTGAGCACCCCCACCGGCACCATGCACGGCAGCTACTTCTGCGTGGCCGAAGATGGCGAAAAATTCGACACCGACATTCCCATCTTCGTGCTCGATGCCCTGAGCGCCAGCGACGGCACACGCACGCTGCATTGAGTTGCGTCCAAAACGGGATGCCGTGAGCCACCAACGCCTGCCCGATCTGGCCGAACTGCTGCAGACGCTGGACCCGCAGGCCGAACCGGTCGAGCGGCATCTCTGGCTGATCCGGCTGTTCGCCTGGCTGCGTGGCGACGCCCGCTCGGTGCCGGCCACGCTGGCCCGCCTGAACCTGCTGCTGGATGCCCTGCAACAGCGCCCACCCCAGCGGGCGCTGCTGCAGACCTTCTGGCAGGCCGTGACGGGCTCACTGGATGGCACCGCCCTGCTGGCCGACTTCGGTTTCTCGTCGCGCAGCGCCTTCGTCAGCGAGCTGGCAGAACGCCTGCGCCACAAGCTGCTGCCGGACACGCCCGAAACCGGCGACGCGGCCACGCTGTTCTCCCTGGTGCTGTGCCACCCCTTCGACGCCCAGTGGATCGCCGCGCTGGATGCGTCCACCCTGGCGCGGCTGGCCGATCTGCTGCGGCTGCC
>VERU01000164.1 GCA_018882485.1 Rhodoferax sp.
GGCATACGCTGGGTGAACGCCTGCGCATCACCGCTGACGGGCTTCTTGCGCTTGCCCTGCCCGTGATCATCATCGGTGGCATGAAGTTGGGTGTATTCACGCCGACCGAAGCGGCAGTGGTGGCAGCCGTTTACAGCTTTCTGGTGGGTATGTTCATCTATCGCGAACTCCGCTGGCCGGATCTGTACCGGCTGATCCTGGGTGCCGGCAAGACCACATCGGTGGTGATGTTCCTGGTTGCCGCGGCCATGGTCAGCGCCTGGCTCATCACGGTGGCCAACATTCCGACGGAGGTCGCCAGACTGCTTGCACCGTTCATGGGCAACAAGATCCTGCTCATGCTGGTGATCATGGTTCTGATCGTGATCGTCGGCACCGCCCTGGACTTCACCCCCACGGTCCTGATCCTCACGCCGGTGTTGATGCCGGTCGTCCTCAAGGCGGGCATCGATCCGGTGTACTTTGGCGTGCTGTTCATCATGAACAATGCCATTGGCCTGATCACGCCCCCCGTGGGCACGGTGCTCAATGTGGTGTGCGGCGTGGCTCGCATCAGCATGGACGACGCATTCAAGGGCGTGATGCCCTTCCTCTGCGCCCAGCTTGCCGTGTTGTTCCTGCTCGTGTTGTTCCCGTCCATCGTCACCGTACCTTTGCAGTGGTGGATGCGTTGACGATGGCTTGCCTGCCCACCCCCACCACCCTAGCTCAGAGGAGAGTCCGATGAAGTCACGACGCCAAACCCTGGTCACCGCGGTGGCCGCCCTGTCCATGCTGCTGGCCACCAGCGCCCTGGCCCAGTTCACCGAGCGCACCATCAAATTCACCAACGGCGTCAATGAAGACCACCCCGTTGGTGCCGGTGTCAAGCGCATGCAGGAGGTGCTCAACGCCAGAACCGGCGGTAAGATCAAGATCAACGCGTTCTGGGGTGGATCGGCGGGTGGCGACCTGCCGGCCACTCAAGCGCTGCGTGCTGGCACGCAGGAGATGGTGTGCACCTCCAGCTCGCCGCTGGTCGGCATTGTGAAGGAACTGGGCGCCTTCGACCTTCCTTTTCTGTTCGCCAACGAAAAGGAAGCGGATGCGGTGCTGGATGGACCTGCGGGAGCGTACTTCAACAGGAAACTTGAAGAAGCTGGACTGATCAATTTGGCATACTGGGAAAACGGCTTCAGGAACCTGACCAACAGCAAGCGTCCGGTGGCCAAAGCCGAGGATTTTGATGGGGTCAAGGTTCGGGTGATGCAGAACAACATCTTTCTGGACACCTTCAAGACGCTGGGAACCAACGCCGTACCGATGGCTTTTGGAGAAGTATTCACCGCCCTGGAGACCAAGACCATCGATGGTCAGGAGAACCCCTTCGTCACCATTGAAACCTCCAAGTTCAACGAAGTGCAGCGTTACCTGAGCGTGACTCGGCATGCTTACACGCCGTTCCTCGTTCTTTACAGCAAGAAGCTGTGGGATCAGCTCAGCCCCCAGGAACAGGCCGTGCTGCGTGAGGCTGCCATGGAGGGCCAAAAGGTCCAGCGGGCAGCGAACCGCAGCCTCAACGAGCAGTCTCTGAACACGCTCAAGACCAAGGGCATGGTGGTCAATGAGGTGACACCCGCGGAGCAATTGCGGATGTTCCAGAAGGTCAAGCCGGTGTATGACCGGAATATTCCGGCGATAGGCGCGGAGGCGGTGAACATGGTGCTGGATGGGCTCAAGAAGGCGCGTGGCGGCTGACGCCGTCAAGCCGTCGGGTCCGGCCGCGGGTGGCTACACCTGCGGCATTTTTTTTGGAGTTCGAATTGAAGATCACCCAGGTGGAAACGTTGCGGCTGGACGAGTTTCCGAACATCATCTGGATTCGGCTGCATACCGATGAAGGTCTGACAGGGCTCGGAGAGACTTTCATGGGCGCGCAGGCGGTCGAAGCCTACCTGCATGAATGGGCCGCACCCAAGCTCCTCGGGCGCGATCCTCTGGCCATCGAGGCGCGTAACCGGGATTTGACCGGTTACCTGGGTTGGCGCGGATCGGGCGTCGAGACCCGCGGTAATTCGGCCGTGGACATTGCGCTGTGGGATCTGTTTGGCAAGGCCGCAGGGATGCCCTTGCACACGGCATTGGGTGGGCGCAGCCGTGATGCCATACGCGTCTACAACACCTGTGCGGGGTACCGATACGTGCGGAGTACGGTGAATCAAAGCACCCGGAACTGGGGATTGGGCCAGGCCCAGGGTCCTTACGAAGACCTGGAAGGCTTTCTCCACCATGCCGATGAGCTGGCGGAGTCGCTGCTGTCCGAAGGCATAACGGCCATGAAAATCTGGCCTTTCGATCTGGCTGCCGAGGCCAGCGATGGCCATTACATCAGCAACGCCGACCTCGATCACGCGCTGGATCCGTTTCGCAAAATCCGCTCCGCGGTGGGCGAACGCATGGACATCATGGTGGAATTCCATAGCTTGTGGAGGCTTCCGATGGCGCAGAAGATTGCGCGCGCCCTCAAGCCCTACAACACCTTCTGGCATGAGGATGCGATCCGCATGGACAGCCTGGACCTGCTGCGGCAGTACAAGCAGGATTGCGAGGCGCTGATTTGTGCAAGCGAAACGCTGAGCTACAAGTGGGGCTTCAAGGACTACCTGCAGACCGGTGTGGCCGGTGTGGTCATGCTGGACCTGAGTTGGTGCGGCGGCCTCAGCGAGGCCCGAAAGATCGCTGCGATGGCCGATGCCTGGCAGTTGCCGGTGGCGCCGCATGACTGCACCGGCCCGGTGGTATGGGCGGCCTCGAGCCATCTGTCGCTCCATGCGCCCAATGCGCTGGTGCAGGAAAGCGTGCGTGCGTTCTACAGCGGCTGGTACCGTGAACTGGTGACCCACCTGCCCAGGGTGGAACGGGGTATGCTCAGTGTGTCCGATGCGCCCGGTCTGGGCCTGGAACTGCTGCCCGATCTGCACCGACGCCCTGGTGCACACGTCCGGGTTTCGGCTGGCTCCTGAGAGTTGCGCCGATGTGTAGGGTGGGGAGACAGGCGAAGCTCGGGACGTCCCGCGAAGGGGTCAGCGAACTGGGCGTGACGCCGCGACCGCGTCCGATTCTGGTCGTGATGGGAGTCAGCGGTTGTGGCAAGAGCACCGTGGCCGCCGCACTGGCGCGGACCTTGGGCCTTCCGATGCTGGAAGGTGATGACTGGCACACGCCGGCCAGTGTGGCCAAGATGGCTGCTGGCATCCCCTTGACCGACGCCGATCGAGCGGGCTGGCTGGACCAGCTGGCGGAGCAACTGGCGTCACATGGATCGGCAGGTACCGGTTGCGTGCTGGCCTGCAGCGCCCTGCGGCGTTGTTACCGTGACCGCCTGCGCAGCGGCGCCCCTGCGGCTTGCTTCGTGTACCTGCACGGCGGACGCGAGCTGCTGGCGCAGCGGCTTGCCATGCGCAAGGAGCACTACATGCCAGCGTCGTTGCTGGACAGCCAACTGGCCACCCTGGAGCTTCCCCAGCCCGATGAGCATGCCGTCTGTCTTGACATCATCCAATCGCCCCCGTGCATGGTGGCTGCGGTGCAGAGGGTGCTGGGATGACGGCGTCTGACCAGCCCCAGGCCGTGCCACGGGGGTAGCGTCTGGGGTCTGTTCCTGTTCCGCGCAGGCGCTGGAGCAGTGAAGGGCGCTCAACGCGCCGCCGGGCCGCGAGGCCCCCCCGACCTGCGGGCGCCTTGGCCTCGCGCGCCGTGACCACCGGGTCGGCCGCTGGGTCGTTCGCCATTGCCGTACGAGGACCCCGCTCCGCGGTACCCGCCGTAGCCCCCACCCCGACCGCTGCGCTCGGCCATGAGGTCGACGCTGGTTCGCATCGGGTCTGGCTCGCGCGGTGCGGACGGACGCGGCTGGGGATTGCCGCCACTGCGCAGCGGATCCGGCTGGCTGGTGTGGCGCGTTGCTGGCCCGGTGCGCCGGCTGCCATGCCCGCCCATGCGGGCGCCGCTGGAATCCGGGCGGGCGGCAGCAGCATCGCCACCGTGACCGGCCTGGCGTGAGGCCGGGCGGCCGCCGCGGCTGCTGGCACCGCCACCTGGGTTGGTCCGGCTCTCGCGCATGCGCTGCATCATTTCGGAGCGGGCCGCTTTGGCAGCCGCTGCCATGACCTCGCGGCTGGGCGGCTTTCCGGCGCCCCCCCAGAGTGTCTGACGGCCCATGGCGATCGGCTCCGCCTTTTCACCGGGCTCGGGCATGAAGCCGTCGATCACCTGTACCGGGATGTCCTGTCGGGTGAAGCGTTCGATTTCCTGCATGAAGCCTTCTTCATCCATGCACACCAGGTTGATCGCCGTGCCCTCGGCTCCGGCCCGTCCGGTGCGCCCGATGCGGTGCACGTAGTCCTCGCAAACGTTGGGGATGTCGTAGTTCACGACATGGGGCAGATCGTCGATGTCGATGCCCCGGGCCGCGATATCGGTGGCAACCAGGGCCCGGATATCGCCGCTCTTGAAGCCCGATAGGGCTTGCGTACGTGCGCCCTGGCTCTTGTTGCCGTGCAGGGCCAGCGCCTGGATGCCATTTTTCGACAGGAACTCGGCCACATGGTTGGCGCCGAACTTGGTCCGGGTGAAGACCAGTACCTGGCTCCAGTTGTGCTGCTGGATGATGTGGGCCAGCAAGGCCTTCTTCTTGTTCCGCCCCACCGGATGAATGACTTGCGAAATGCGTTGCACCGTGGTGTTGCGCGGCGTGACCTGAATGCTTTGCGGGTTGCGCAGCAGTCCTGCCGCAAGTTCGCGAATTTCATCGCTGAAAGTCGCCGAGAACAGCAGGCTCTGCTTGTCGCGTGGCAGCAGTGCCAGGACCTTGCGCACATCGTGGATGAAGCCCATGTCCAGCATCCGGTCGGCCTCGTCCAGTACCAGCATCTGAACCTGGGATAGATCGAGCATGCCTTGCTGGGATAGATCGAGCAGACGGCCTGGGGTCGCGACCAGGATGTCCACGCCCTGTTTCAGGCGGTTGATCTGGGGATTCATGCCAACGCCACCAAAGATCACAGTGGACTGCAGCGCGAGGTATTTGCCGTAATCCCGAACGGACTCCTCGACTTGGGCGGCGAGTTCCCGGGTGGGGGTCAGGATCAACGCACGGATGCCGGTGCCCCCGAAGCGGTTGCGAGCGGGTGAGCCGGCGGCCAGCTTGTGCAGCATGGGGAGCACGAAGGCGGCCGTCTTGCCCGTCCCGGTCTGTGCACCGCCGAGCAGGTCCTGGCCAGCCAGCACGGCGGGTATGGCCTGAGCCTGGATGGGGGTAGGCGTGTCATAGCCCTGGTCCAGCACGGCTTTCAGGATGGCCGGTGCCAATTGGAGATCTTCAAATGTCATGGTGAGGCGTCATGGAGGACGCTGCAAACCCGTCCGCACCGGTGCCTGAGGGCATCGGCCAGTCATGGAACGGGATGATCCGAGGATGGAACCCCGTCGCAAGAGGGGATTCCCGGCAGTTTGCCGGCGTTGCGGGCGACTGCTGCGCCGCAACGACGTCATTGTCGCACGGAACCGGGCGGGGGCTGTTGCGTGGGACTTGGGGCTGCCGCGAACTCACAGGTCCCAGCAGCCAATCACCCATCCGGGCCTGAAGTCCGATAATCAGCGGTTTTCACGCTCTCACCCGGAAGCGACAGACATGGCCCAGTACGTTTTTTCAATGAACCGCGTCGGCAAGATCGTGCCGCCCAAGCGCCACATCCTCAAGGACATCTCGCTGAGTTTTTTCCCGGGCGCCAAGATCGGCGTCCTGGGCACCAACGGTTCGGGCAAGTCCACCCTGCTCAAGATCATGGCTGGCGTTGACCAGGAAATCGAGGGCGAAGCCCTTCCCATGCCGGGACTGAACATCGGCTACCTGCCGCAGGAGCCCCAATTGGACCCGGCCCAGACGGTGCGGGAAGCGGTCGAAGCCGGGATGGGGGCCGTGCTGGCGGCCAAGGCGAGGTTGGAGGAGATCTACGCCGCTTACGCGGAAGAGGACGCGGATTTCGACAAGCTGGCCACCGAGCAGGCGGAGATGGAGGCCGTCATCGCCAGTGCCGGCACCGATTCGGAGCACCAGTTGGAGATCGCGGCCGATGCCTTGCGACTACCCCCCTGGGATGCCCGCATCGGCGTACTGTCTGGCGGGGAGAAGCGGCGGGTGGCGCTGTGCCGCCTGTTGTTGTCCAAGCCCGACATGCTGCTGCTCGATGAGCCCACGAACCACCTCGATGCCGAGTCGGTGGATTGGCTTGAGC
>VERU01000165.1 GCA_018882485.1 Rhodoferax sp.
GCCCAGCGCCGAGCGCAGCTGCAGCGTGCTGCCCAGCAGGCGGGCACTGAGCGCCACGATGTGCAGCCCCAGACCCATGCCCTGGCTCTGGCCGGAGGTCGGGCGGGCCACCTGAACGAAATCGCGGAACACCGCCTCGTGGTGCTCCGGCGCGATCCCGATGCCACTGTCCCAGACCTGGATCAGCGCCGAACGCCCCTGATCGCTGCGGCGACAGCTCAGCAGCACAGTACCCTGCGGGGTGTAGCGCAAGGCGTTGCCCAGCAGATTGCTCAGGATGCGCTGCAGCAACACCCCATCCGCCATCACCCACAGGTCGGTGGGCCTCACGCGCAGGTGCAGCCCCTGGGCCTGCGCGGTCGCGCCCAGGTCCTGAGCCAGCCGCGCGAACAGCTCCCCCAGCGACACCGGCTCGATGCGAGGCCGCACCGTCTGGGCTTCCAGCCGGGCCAGATCGAACAGCGCATCCAGCAGCTCCTGCATGGCCGAGACCGAGGCCTCCAGCCGGTGGATGAGCGCGCGCGTCTGCGGGTCGCCCGGCAACTGCGCCAGCCGCGCCACGAACATGCCCAGCGCATGGGTGGGCTGGCGCAGCTCATGGCTGGCCGAGGCCAGGAACCGGGATTTGGCGGCCACGGCCTGCTCGGCGGTGTCCTTCTGCTCGCGCAGGGCCGCGGTGGCCTCGGCGATCTGCCGCTCCAGCTCGTCGCGCCCCGCCTGCAGCCGCGCGGCCATGCGGTTGAGATCCTGCTGCAGCGTCAGCAGGGGATCGGAGGGCAACTCCGGCCCCCGCGCCGACAACTCACCGCGTGCAATGCGCCCGACCAGCTCGGTGATGCGCTGCACCGGCTGCGTCGCGCGGCGGGCCAGCCACAGGGCCAGCCCTCCACCCAGCACCAGGCCCAGAAGCGCCAGCGCGGCTCCCGTGATGAGGGCCCGTGTGCGCTCCTGGGCCAATGCGGTGCGCGAAAAGCGCAGCTGCACCTGCCCCAGCAGCCGGGGCTCGATCGGCTCGGCCGCAGGGGCTCCGGCAACACCCTCCTCCCAGGGCAGCTGGCCGGCCAGCACCGGCTGAACCAGCCAGTCGGCCCGACCGTCTGCGCTGCGCCGCGCGAGCGCACTGCCGTTTCGGGGCAGATCCGGTTCGAACGGCAGACCGGCACTGGCCAGCACCCGACCGCGCTCATCCAGGATGTGCACCGCCTGCACGCCCTCTTCCCGCAGCGCGTCGACCGCCAGCCGCTGCAGCTGGGGCCCGTCCCCGGCAAACAGCCCCGGTTCGCTGGAGGCCGCGACCAGCCGGACCACCGAACGGGCCCGCAGGCCGTTGGCTGCATCCAGATGCCCGACCACATCCTGCAGGTAGGCCACGGTCAAGGCGGCCGACAGCAACACCACCGGCAGCACCGCGGCCAGGGACAGGCGCTGGCGAAAACTGAGAACCTTCATCGGCCCACCTCGAAACCGCGCAGTTGGGTGCCCAGGGCCTGGGGCTCCAGCGACAGGCCCAGGGAGCGGGCCAGGTGGTCGTTGACCCCGACCTCGAACTGGCTGCCGTACACCGGCTCCGACGGCCAGGGCCGGCCCTGCAGCGCCTGCACCACCAGCGGCAAGGTGTCGCGGGCGGCGTGCTCGGCCGTGGCGTACACCGCCAGCAGGGCCCCGGATCGCACATAGGCCGGCGACACGCCCACCAGCGGAACCCCGGACCGGAACGCGGTGAGCAGGATGTTGCGCACCGAATTGGACCCGTACACCGTGGGGTCGGGCACCACCAGCAGCGCCTGGCTGCCCGCCAGCACCTGGCGCAGGCCAGGGGCCAGGTCCGCCTCGGTGGTGACCGTGGCCTCCACCAGCTGCAAGCCCAGTCGCTGGGCCACCGTGCGCAGCGCAGGGGCCTGGGGGGCTGATTCCGGGCCCCACAGCACGCCGATCCGGCGCGCCGCCGGCAGGGCCAGGCGGATCAGCCGCAGCTGGCGCTCGAAGGGCTGGCTCAGGTACACCGCCGTCAGGCGGGCCGAGGGCTTGCGCCCCGATACGCGCAGCAGCCGCTCGAACGCCGCGCGCGGCACCAGCGCGCAGACCAGCGCGCCGTCGCCCGACGCCTGCAGCCGCTGCTCGCAGGCCGCGACCCCCAGGGCCACGGTGACGCGGGCTCCGTCGGCTGCGCCACCCTGCGCCAGCGGCACCACCTGCAGATTGGACACCGAAGACGGGCTGCGCACCAGCGCATCCGACAGTGCCGCGGCAGCCGCCGCATAGGCGCCACCCGACTCGCTGAGCACCACCGCGACCTCCAGCGCCGCCTGCGCCAGGCCGGCTGCCAGCAGCAGCAGCAGGCCCGCTAGATGACGCAGCCAGCGCATGCCGGGCCGATCAGCGTTCCCAGGTCAGCGTGGCAAAGGCCCGCCGCTGGAACTGGAAGTCGGAGGCGAAATCGACATAGGGTGACCCCAGGTTCTGCACCGTGAGGGCGGCCTCCCAGCGACCCGCGGCGTTGCGAAACACCCGGGCCAGCCGGACATCGGTGCGGGTGAAGGCCAGCTTGTGCTGGCTGCTGGCAGCGTGGGGGATCATGGTGCCGCTGTCCTGGTGGATCAGGCTCAACTCGAAACCCTGGGGCAGTTGCTGCTGCACCATCAGCAGGTTGCTCAGTCTCGGAGCGGCATAGCGCAGGGTGTAGAGCTGGCTGCCGGGTGTGGTGTCCACCGCAGCAGGCAGCAGGCCGGCGGTGCTGGTCTGGATGTCGATGTAGGCCTGGTTGAAGGTCCAGCGTGCGCCGCGCCAGGGTACCCATTGAACCTGGTACTCCAGCCCCTCGATGGGAAAGTCGATGTAGTTGACGTATTCGAAGGCCAGCGGGGGCTGGGTGCGGCGCTGCCGGGCGATGTAGTTGGCGATGCGTTCCTGGAACCAGCGCAGATCCAGGCTGAGGCCGGCTTCGGGCCACTGGCCCAGGTAACCGATCTCGCGCGCCGTGTTGCTCTCGGCCTGCACCTGGCCGTTGGACCAGGTGGTGTGGTCCAGCAACGCGCCGTTCCAGGTGTACCGGATGTCGGCATAACGCTCGAAGGCACTCGGCGGGCGCCACGCCCGTGACAGTCCGGCCCGCAGGGTGTGGCCCGGCGCCAGATGCCAGTTCAGCATGGCGCGCGGAGACAGGGTGGTTCCGCTGTCGCTGCTGGTCTCGACCAGGGCGCCGGCATTGAGCAGCCAGGCGGGCGAAAGACGCCATTCGGCATGGGCAAACAGCCGGGAAAAACGCGTCACCAGCGGATCGGGCCGGTTGTACAGGGGCGGGGAGGTCACCTGCTCCTGCCGCCACTCCAGGCCCCAGGCCAGGCGCAGCGAGGGGCGGGGCCGCAGCGTGTGCTGCAGCAGCAGGCCGTCGCTGGTGCTGCGCCCGCCGGCATCGATGGTGAGGTAGTCCGCGATCCCCAGGGGCAGCAGGGAATAGGGAAACGCGTCCTGGTAGCGCTCCTGCAAACGGTCCACGCTCAGCAGCACATCGGCATCGGGACCCAGGCTGCGCAACCACTGCAGTTGCGCATGCTCGGCCACATAGGCCGACTGCCGCACCGGATCGCCGGGCAGGTTCGGCTGACCCTTGCCGGCGTCGATGCCCAGCCGGCCCAGTCGCAGACGCCATTCGTCGCCCGAGGGGGACACGCCGTCGGCGCGCAGGTTGAATCGGTCGACCCGGTTGTCGTCGTTGGCGCCGATCAGGCCCCGGTCGGTGCGCTGATCCACCTCCAGCCGCAGGTTGAGGCGTCCATTGCCCCAGCCCAGACGCATGGCCTGGTCGGCCACGCCGTTTTCACCCCGCGTGACGCTGGCCCGCAGCCCATGGCTGTCGGCGGCGTCGGCCGTCACGATGTTGACCACTCCCAGACAGGCGCGCGCCCCGTAGGTGGCCGAGTTCGATCCCCGCAACCCCTCCACCCGCTCGATGTCGGCCCGGGCGACCGTCTGCAGGCCGGGCGCAATGCCGCCGATGAACAGGGGCGAGTACACCGGGCGGCCGTCCACCATCACCTGCATGCGGTTCGGGAAGATGCCGAACGCGCCGTGGTAGCTGGCCAGAGGCGCCAGGCTCTCGAACGCCATGCTGGTCTGAAAGCCCGGGACCAGACGCAGCAAGTCGGCCAGATCGCGGGCGCCGGACCGTCGCACCGTGTCGCGATCGAGCACCGTCACCGCACCCGGGACCTCGTCCACCGGCTGCGGCAGGCGCGACACCGAAATCACGACCGGCAAGTCGGCCAGGTAGTCCCGCTCGGTGAGGGACGGCGACTGGGCGTGCAGTCCGGCCGGCAACAGAAAAACCGCCGCCAGGGCCCGCGCCGCCATCGTTCTGCCCGCATCCGCCCACCTTCGATTCATCGACCCCATGCTGATTGCCCTCCAGCGCCGCATTCTGCACGGTCGCGGACAGATGGCTGCCGCGCGGGACCGGCAGGCAGGCGGCGCAGCCCGAAACCCGGCGCTCCGGCCCGGGCTGGGGGCCGCTCCGTGGGGGCTCCGAAGGGGCTCAGGACACGCAGGGCCCTCCTACAATGTTTTCGTGGACTCGACGCTGAACATTTCCGCTTACCGGTTCGTGACCCTGGACGATGCCGCGGTGCTGCGCGAGCGCCTGCTGGAGCAGGCCCAGGCGCTGGCACTCAAGGGCACCATCCTGCTGGCCCGGGAGGGCATCAACCTGTTTCTGGCCGGACCACCCGGACCGGTGCGCCGGTTTGTCGAGGTGCTGCACGGCGATCCCCGCTTCGCCGGCCTGGAGCCCAAAGAAAGCTGGTCGGCCCGGGTGCCGTTTCGCCGCCTGCGGGTGAAGGTCAAGCACGAGATCATCCGCATGAACCATCCCGCCATCCGCCCTGAACAGCAGCGCGCGCCGGCCCTGCCCGCCGCCACGGTGAAGCGCTGGCTTGACGCGGGCGTGGACGATGCCGGCCGGCCGGTGGTGACGCTGGACACCCGCAACGGATTTGAGGTGGACCAGGGCGGCTTTGAAGGTGCGATCGACTGGCGCATCCACCGCTTCAGCGACTTTCCAGCGGCGCTGCGCGAACACCGCCAGATGCTGGCGGACAAGACGGTGGTGAGTTACTGCACCGGCGGCATCCGCTGCGAAAAAGCGGTGATCCTGATGCGCGAGATGGGCCTGGAGCACGCCTACCAGCTCGATGGCGGCATCCTGAAGTACTTCGAGGAAGTGGGCAGCGCCCACTACCGGGGCAGCTGCTTCGTGTTCGACGAGCGCGAGACCCTGGGCCCCGACCTGGACGAGCGCGCCCTGGTCGGGACCGGCAGCCCCGCCTGAGGATCAGCGCTTGAAGGTTTGAGCCAGGGCCGCGATGCGCTGGCCGAACTGGCGTCCGGTTTCCAGATCGCCGGCGTTCATCTCGTTGGCGCTGGCGTCGCTGGGCGTTTGCGCCATCGGGCCGGCCGAGGAGGCGAGGTAATTGATGTCGCTGCGCTGCGAGGCCTTGGTGTTGTTGTAGTTCAGCCCGGTACCCGCCCACAGGCCGCCATGCTGCATGGCGAGCGTGATGAAGTAGTGCAGTGTGCTGTGCTTGTCCCCGTTGACGTTCGAGCTGTTGGTGAAACCGCCGAAGATCTTGTCCTTCCAGGCCTGGGTGAACCAGGCCTTGGCGCTGGCGTCGGCAAATTTCTTGAACTGCCAGCTCACGGTACCCATGTAGGTCGGCGAGCCAAAAATGATCGCGTCGGCGGCATTCAGCGTGTCCCATCCGCTGTCGGACACGTTGCCGTCCGCGTCGATGGCCACCAGATCGGCGCCCGCCCCTTCGGCCACGGCCTGCGCCAGGCGCTGCGTATGTCCGTATCCCGAATGAAACACCACTGCCACTTTGGCCATGTTCAACTCCTTGTGTGATCTGCGTCCCGGCCGAACTGGCGGGCACCGGGGTCACTGTATCCCCCGGGCGGCCATGGCAGGGCCTGACGCTTTGATGGCATCATTCAAAAAATTTCAATGAAAAGGTGCCTGCCATGGCGGATTCACATCACGTACTGACGCCGGACGCGCTGGCCATGCTGCAGACCATCGCATCGGCCGGCAGCTTTGCGGCGGCCGCCCGCGAGCTGAACATGGTGCCCAGCGCCCTGAGCTACCGGGTGCGCCAGATCGAGCAGGCACTCGATGTGCTGCTGTTTGACCGGCGCTCGCGTCAGGCGCAGCCCACCGCCGCGGGAACCGAGCTGCTGCGCGAGGGCGCGCGGCTGCTCGACGAGCTCGAGGCGG
>VERU01000166.1 GCA_018882485.1 Rhodoferax sp.
GTGCAGCACCGGATAGGGGTAAGGGGTCCGGCTCAGTTGTAATGCCACCTGTTCGCGGTGGTTGTCGTAGATGTGGCAGTCGCCCCCTGTCCAGATGAACTCCCCGGGCTCCAGGTCGCATTGCTGGGCCAGCATGTGCGTCAGCAGCGCGTAGCTGGCGATGTTGAAGGGAACCCCCAGAAAGATGTCGGCGCTGCGCTGGTACAGCTGGCAGGACAGGCGGCCGCGCTGGCCCGGTGCCTGGGGCGGCGCCACATAGAACTGGAAGAAGGCATGGCAGGGCATCAGGGCCATCTTGTCGAGGTCGGCCACGTTCCAGGCGCTGACGATGATGCGGCGTGAGTCCGGGTTGCTGCGCAGCGTGCGCACCACCTCGGCCATCTGGTCGATGTGGCCGCCATCCGGCGTTGGCCAGCTGCGCCACTGCACCCCGTAGACCGGCCCCAGATCGCCGTCGGGCCGGGCCCATTCGTCCCAGATGGTCACGCCGCGGTCGCGCAGCCACTGGTTGTTGCCCGAGCCGCTGAGGAACCAGAGCAGTTCCACGATCACGGATTTCAGATGGACCCGCTTGGTGGTGACCAGCGGAAACCCTTCGTGCAGATCGAAGCGCATCTGGTAACCGAACACGCTGGTGGTTCCGGTGCCGGTGCGGTCGGCCTTGCGCACCCCCTGGGCCAGCACATGGCGCACGAAGTCCTCGTACTGGGAGCGCACCGGGCGCATGGGAGAGTCGGCTGGCATGGTGGGTTTGCGCGGCAGGGCCCGGACGGCGTGGGCCGCCTCGGTTGAGCGACGCATTCTAGGGTGTCAGGCCGTTTGCTGAGTCCCCGCTTGCAGGTGCGGCGGGGCCGCCCCGCTCTCAGGCCAGCACCCGCCCCGGGTTGAGCAGGCCCAGCGGGTCCAGCGCCTGCTTGATGGCCCGCATCATGGCCAGCGCCGGTGCCGGTTTGTAGCGCGCCAGATGACCGACCTTGAGGCCGCCGATGCCGTGCTCCGCCGAAAACGAGCCGCCGAAGGCCTGCACCGTGTCGAAGACCAGCTCGTTGACCATGGCCTCATGGTCGCGCAGGAAGGCCGCCGGATCGGTGTGCTCGGGCGCCTGCACGTTGAAGTGCAGGTTGCCGTCGCCGAGATGTCCGAAATTGACGATGCGCACCCCGGGGACGGCCGCCTGCAGCCGGGTTTCGGCGGCAGCCACGAAATCCGGGATCGCCGATATGGGCACGGCGATGTCGTGCTTGATGTTGAGCCCCTCCTGTGCCTGGGCCAGCGGGATGCTTTCCCGCACCTGCCACATCGCCTCCGCCTGCGCCAGGGTGTGCGCCAGCACCGCGTCGCTGGCGCAACCCGTCTCCAGGGCTTCTTCCAGCAGGCGGTCGAAGCGCGCTCGGGCGTGGTCGGCCGATTCGTGGTCGGAATTTTCCAGCAGTACCGCCCACGGCCCCGATCCTGGCAGCGGCACCCGCTGGCCGGGCAGGTGACGCGCCACCAGATCCAGGGCCAGTTGTCCCATCAGCTCGAAGCCGGTCAGGCCCGGGCCCAGATGGCGGTGGGCCAGCCGCAGCAGCGCCAGCGCCTGGCCTACCGAGGGCACGGCCACCCAGGCGGTCAGCCGGGCCACCGGCAGGGGGTAGAGCTTGAGGGTGGCAGCCGTGATGATGCCCAAGGTGCCCTCGGAGCCGATCATCAGGTGCCGCAGGTCGTATCCCGTGTTGTCCTTCCGAAGGCCGGTCAGGCCGTTCCAGATGTCGCCCTGGGCCGTGACCACTTCCACGCCCAGGCAGAGTTCGCGGGCGTTGCCGTAGCGCAGCACCTGGGTGCCCCCGGCATTGGTGGCCAGGTTGCCGCCGATGGTGCAGCTGCCTTCGGCGGCCAGGCTCAGCGGGAACAGGAAGCCGGCCGCCTGCGCCTGCTGCTGCAGCACCGACAGCACGCAACCCGCCTCGGCGGTGAGGGTCAGGTTGTCGGCGTCGAGCGCGCGCAGCCGGTTCATGCGCTGCAGGCTCAGCACCACCTGGCGACCGCTGGCGTCGGGCACGCCGCCCACCACCAGACCGGTATTGCCGCCCTGGGGCACCAGGCTGGGGCCGCTCAGCGGATCCCGCTGTCGCGCCTGGGCGCAGGCCCGCACCACGGCCGCGACTTCGGCGGTGCTGCCGGGTCGCACCACGGCCAGTGCCCGGCCGCGCTGGCGCCGCCGCCAGTCCTGCTCCCAGGCAGCGAGGCCGTCGCCGGTGAGCACGTGGTCGGCTCCCACCACGGTGTGCAGCTCGGCCAGCAGATCAGTCACGGGTTCGGTCACGGGTTCGGTCGTGGCACGCGGCCGGCGGCCAGCCGCCAGCGCACGTGCAGGGCGCAGGCCAGAAACAGCAGCAGGCACAGCACCACCTGGGCCAGCGCCAGCCAGCGACCGGGGGCCGGATCGCCCCAGGCCCGGACCACGCCCTCGGTGAAGTACAGCCACACCAGCAGCGTCACCCAGCGGTAGGTGTAGAGCCGGTGTTTGAGCAGGCCGGCCAGCGGCAGGCACAGCGGCAGCACCTTCAGGGCCAGCCAGGAGCCGCCGGGCCGCAGTGGGGCCAGGGCCAGCTCCCAGGCGAGGCCCAGCAGGATGAGGCCGAGCAGGCTGCCCACAGCCAGGGCGCGGGTGTAAGCGATGTCGGCCGGGACCGGGTGCGGGTTGGAGGGCATGGCGGTGGCATGATAACGGGCATGAGCCTGCCCGATGCCCCCGCCGCCGCCGTCGATCCGGGCCTGACCCGACGCTGGCGCAGGCTGATCGACGAGATCATCTGGTTTCCCTGGAGGGGCACGCTGCTGACCCTGCGCGAGCGCTTCCGGGAGGACCACCTGGCGCTCACCGCCAGCAGCCTGACTTTCACCACGACGATCGCGATGGTGCCGTTCTTCACCGTGGCGCTGGCCCTGTTCACGGCGTTTCCGATGTTCGCCAAGTTCCAGGATGTGCTGCAGAAGTGGCTCATCGAGAGCCTGATCCCCGACAACATCGCCCGCCAGGTGCTGGGTTACCTCACCCAGTTTGCCGGCAAGGCCAGCCGACTGGGCGCGGCCGGCCTGATCGTGCTGCTGAGCACCGCCCTGGCGCTGACCTTCACCATCGACCGCACGCTCAACGCCATCTGGCGGGTGCGCCGGCCCCGTCCGTTCGGCCAGCGGGTGCTGTTCTACTGGGCGGCGATCACCTTCGGGCCGCTGCTGCTGGGCGTGAGCCTGACGCTCACGTCGTACGCCCTGACGGCTTCGCGTGGCGTGGTGGGCGTCCTGCCGGGCGGTGTGCCGCTGCTGCTGGACCTGATCCAGTTCCTGCTGATGGCCCTGGGCATGACCTCGCTGTACCGCTACGTGCCCAACACGGCGGTGCGCTGGTCCCACGCCTGGGCCGGCGGTCTGTTTGTGGCGGCCGGACTGGAGCTGGCCAAAAAGCTGCTGACGGTCTACCTGGCCAAGGTGCCAACCTATTCGGCGGTGTACGGTGCCTTTGCCACCGTGCCCATCCTGCTGGTCTGGATTTACCTGGCCTGGGTCATCGTGCTGATGGGCGCCGTGATCGCGGCCTATCTGCCGGCGTTGCAGTCGCGCACCCCCCACCGCCCGCGTCTGCCGGGGGTGGCTTTCCAGCTGGCCCTGGAGACCCTGCAGTTGCTGAAGGCCGCGCGCCGGGAGCCGCAGCGCGGCCTCACCGCCGAGCAACTGGCCGCCCGCCTGAGGGCGGATCCGCCGCAGCTCGACCGGGTGCTGGCGACGCTGCGCGATCTGGACTGGATCGGCCAGCTCGATGAGGAAACCCCGGGTGCGCCGCAGCGCCAGGTGCTGCTGGCCGAACCGGCGACCACCCCGCTGGCGCCGCTGGTCCAGGCCCTGCTGCTGCCGCGTCAGCCGGCCACCGAAGCCTTGTGGCAAAACAGCCGCTGGGCCACAGCCCGTCTGGATCAGGCGCTATCGAATCAGTAGCGAGCCAGAAACCCCTTGAGGGCCGCGAGCAGGGGCTCGGGGGTTTCGGTCATCTGGTGGTGACCGCCCGGCAGCAGCACCACCTGACCCTGGCGCGCCCGCTGCACCAGCGGCTGGGCCGCGCGCGGCGGTGTCATCTGATCCTGGCTGCCCAGCAGGAACAGCACCGGGCAGCTCACCCGCTCCATGGCCGCCTCGGCCCCGCGGTAGCGGTCGCAGGCCAGGAATCCGGTGTGGAACAGGTTGACCCTGGGGTTGCTGGCCAGCACCCGGCGGCCCAGCGCCATGGAGGCCCCGTAGACCCAGGTGCCC
This sequence comes from Rhodoferax sp., assembly GCA_018882485.1. Classification (GTDB taxonomy): domain Bacteria; phylum Pseudomonadota; class Gammaproteobacteria; order Burkholderiales; family Burkholderiaceae_C; genus Rhodoferax. The sequence goes on from VERU01000166.1 coordinate 4,288, forward strand.
GGCCCGAGTGCCGATGGCGGCGGTGCGAGGGTGGACCTCGAGAACTGGTTGACCATCTCCAGCGCCCGCATCGGCTCGTCCTGCGAGGCCTGCAGCAACGCGTCGGAGACCCGCATGGGTGCGGCCGTGCCCACCAGCACCAGCTGCGGCACGCGTTCGGGTGCCTGTCCGGCCGCCTCCAGCGCCACCAGCGACCCGAAGCTGTGTCCGGCCAGCACCGCGCGCTGCAGCCCCAGGGCATCCAGCAGCGCCAGCACCCCCTGGGCAGCCTGTTCGACCGAGCCGGGCGGTTCACCGCCGCTGCGGCAATGACCGGGCAGGTCCAGGGCCAGCACATTCCAGCCGTGGTGCGCCAGGTAGCGCGACTGCAGGATCCACACGCTGTGGTCGTTCAGCACGCCGTGGATGAACACGATGGTGGGCCGGCTGGCATCGTAGGGGCGCCCGCCGGTGTAGGCGTACTGGGGGCTGCCGTGGACGTTGATGTACATGGGGGCTTGCGGGGTGTGAAAAATAGCGCTCGGTTGCCGTGCCTCAGGTGTCCGGGATCAGGCGCTTGCCCAGGCTGGTCACCTCGTCGATGCCATAGCCCAGGCGCTGATAGAACCCGATGACCTGCAGGTTGCCGGTGCGCACCAGCAGGTTGATCTTGGGGCAGCCGGCGGCCTTGAGCAGGCCCTCACCGTGCGCCATCAGCGCGGCACCCAGCCCGCCGGACTGCCGGTCGGGCCGCACCGCCAGGTAGTTGACCCAGCCGCGGTGGCCGTCGTAGCCGAACATGGCGCTGGCCACCACGGCCGGTGGCCCGCTGGCGGTTTCGACGCCTACCAGGAACCACTCCGGTCGCACCTCGAGCTTGCGGGCGATGTCCTTGACTGGGTCGTTCCAGGGCCGCGTCAGGCCGCAGGTCTGCCACAGCGCCACCACGGCAGACTGGTCGGCATCGGTGTAGGCACGGATCAGCATGGGCGATTCCTTGTGGCGCGCGCAGGGAAGGATCGGGCGGGTCGGGTTCAGGCTGCCTTTTCAGCGGCCTTGAGGGCGCGCCGCAGGTCTTCCAGCAGGTCGTCCGGGTCTTCCAGTCCGATGCTCAGGCGGATCGTGCCCTGGGTGATGCCAGCGCCCGCCAGCGCGTCGTCGCTGAGCCGGAAGTGCGTGGTGCTGGCCGGGTGGATGACCAGGCTGCGGCAGTCGCCGACGTTGGCCAGGTGGCTGAACAGCCGCAGGGCCTCGACGAAGGCCCGTCCCTGGGCCCGACTGCCCCGCAGGTCGAAGCTGAATACCGACCCCGCGCCGCGCGGCAGCAGCCGCTGTGCCAGTGCATGGCTCGGATGGCTGTCCAGCAGGGGATGCCCCACCCGGGCGACCAGCGGCTGGCGGCTGAGGAATTCAACCACGCGTGCGGTGTTGTCCATGTGGCGCGCCATGCGCAGGGGCAGGGTTTCGATGCCTTGCAGGATCAGCCAGGCCGAGTGCGGGCTGAGGCAGGCTCCGAAGTCCCGCAGGCCCTCGCGGCGTGCCCGCAGCAGGAAGGCCCCGATGGTGGACTCCTCGGTGAACACCATGTCGTGGAAGCCGGCATAGGGCTGGCTCAGTTCGGGGAACCGCCCGCCTGCCTCCCAGTCGAAGCGGCCGCCATCGACCACGATGCCGCCGATCACGGTGCCGTGGCCGCTGAGGAACTTGGTGGCCGAGTGGTAGACCAGATCGGCGCCGTGCTCGAAGGGGCGCATCAGCCAGGGGGAGGTCAGCGTGGAATCGACCAGCAAGGGCACACCGGCCTCGTGCGCGATCTGGGCCACCGCCGGGATGTCCAGCACGTCCAGCCCGGGATTGCCCACCGTCTCGCCAAAAAACAGTCTGGTGTTGGAGCGTACCGCGGCGCGCCACCCATCGATGTCGCCGGGTTTGACAAAGGTGGTCTCGATGCCGAAGCGGCGCAGCGTGTAGTGC
>VERU01000167.1 GCA_018882485.1 Rhodoferax sp.
GGATTGGCCCGGGGCATGGTGTTCTCAGCCCTTGCGCTGTGGCTGGGGGCGGTGCTGGCCTGGCGGCAGCGCCCCCTGGGACCTGAAGCAGCGCCCTGAACCGGCTGGCAGCCGGTTAACAGGCAGCCAGCGACCCGTGAACGGCCGGTCGTTGCCCGGATTCAGCGCAACAGACCTTCGGCCTTGAGCGCTGCCTGCACGCCTGCGCGGGCGCCGACACGGGCCATGTAGGCCGACAGGTGGGGCAGGCCGGAGATGTCCACGCCCACATGGCGGCCCCAGCCGGCCACGGTGAACAGATAGCCATCGGCCACCGTGAATCCGGCACCCATCAGGTAGTCGGACTTGGCCAGCTCGCCATCGACCCAGGCCAGCCGGCTCTGGAGGCGGGTGCGGGCCAGGGCCTTGCCTTCTTCGGGCATCCCCGGCGTGAACAGGGGCGAGAAACCCTTGTGCAGCTCGGTGCCGATGAAATTCAGCCATTCCTGCAGGCGGTAGCGCTCGAAGGAGGTGGGGGCCGGTGCCAGCTGCCTGGCCGGCGCCTGATCGGCGATGTATTGCACGATCACCGGGCCTTCGCGCAGCTGGCGACCGTCATCCAGCACCAGCAGCGGCACATAGCCCAGGGGGTTGATGGTGTAGTAGTCCGTGCCATCGGCCAGCTTGTGCGTCCTGGTGGGCGCTGCAATCGCCTCGAAGGCGAGACCGGACTCGTGCAGGGCAATGTGGGGCGACAGGGAGCAGGCTCCGGGCGAGTAATACAGCTTCATGGATGGAAGACCGGGATGGATGATGAAGAAGTGAGACGGTGGAATGGGCGCCGCGCCCAGGGTGCGGCAGCCCGCATGCTAACCGCTGGGAGCCACCCGGGTGCGGGCCAACGATAATCCCGTTCATCCCCATAAACCCGGTCGGTCGTCTGCCAGCCGGTGCCCTCTGCCATGAACCGTTTCAATTCCCCGATATTCCTGCACGGCCTGGTGCGGCTCTGGAAGCCGTTGCTGGCCATGGTGCTGGTGGTGGTGGCGTCCAATTTTGCCGTGCAGTTTCCCATCAACGACTGGTTGACCTGGGGGGCATTCACGTACCCGCTGGTGTTTCTGGTGAGCGACCTGACCAACCGCGCCGTGGGCACGGGGGCGGCCCGTCGGGTGGCCTGGATCGGCCTGGTGCCGGCGGTGGGGCTGTCGATCTGGCTGGCCAACGCACAGATCGCGCTGGCTTCGGGTACCGCTTTTCTGCTGGCGCAGTGGATGGACATCGCGGTGTTCAACCGCTGGCGGGCGCAGGTCTGGTGGAAGGCGCCGTTCATCGGTTCGGCGGTGGCGTCGGTGATCGACACGCTGGTGTTTTTCTCGATCGCCTTCCATGGCAGCGACATGGACTGGCGCATGCTGGCAGCCGGCGACCTGGCCGTCAAATGGCTGATGGCGGTGCTGCTGCTGGCGCCCTACCGCGCCATGCTGCCGCGCATGGGCTGGTGGGTGCCGCAGACCCGTTGAGTCGTCTCAGGCCGCTGCACGCATCAGGGCGGCGGCTTTTTCCGCAATCATGAGGGTGGGCGCGTTGGTGTTGCCGCTGACGATGCGCGGCATCACCGAGGCATCGGCCACCCGCAGCCCCTCCATGCCGTGCACGCGCAGCCGGGCATCGACCACCGCGCCTTCGGCGGGGTGCGGACCCATCTGGCAGCTGCCGCAGGGGTGGTATTCGGTGTCCGAATGCCGGCGCAGAAACGCGTGCACCCCGGCTTCGTCGTCGCGCGGAAACGGATACAGCAGTTCGCCCCGGTAGCGGTCGAGGGCGGGGCTGTGCAGGATGTCGTAGCCCATGCGGCTGCCCGCAGCCAGCCGCCGCAGATCGTCCTGGTCCGACAGAAAAGCCGGATCGATCAGCGGGGCGTCTTGCGGGCGTGCCGAGGCCAGGCGCACCGTGCCCCGGCTGTTGGGCCGCATCAGCGTCACGTGCAGCGTGTACCCGTGGCCCCGGTGCGGTTTGCGGGTGTGGTCATCGACGATGCCGGTGCAAAACGCCAGCTGGATGTCCGGCCGGCCGGTTGCGGGCTCGGTGGACAGGAAGCCCTGGGTTTCGGCCACATTGCTGGTGACGATGCCGCTGCGTTGCTCGCGCCATTCCCGGATGCCGCGCCAGATGGCCAGGGCCCCGCGCCACGACAGGCCGAAGGTGTCGGCTGCCTGCGCGGTGCGGTGGATCAGCACGGTGGTGATGTGGTCCTGCAGGTTGCTTCCCACACCCGGCAGATCCAGCGCAACCGGTATGCCCAGGGATTGCAGGTGCGCACCCGGCCCGATGCCCGAGAGCATCAGCAGCTGGGGCGAACCAAAAGCCCCGGCACAGACCAGCACCTCGCGCCGTGCCCGCACCTGCTGCAGCCGGCCGCCCTGCCGGTACTCGACACCGACGGCGCGCCGTCCCTCCAGCAGCAGCCGTTGCGTCGTGGCCTGCAGCCGCACATCCAGCAAGGGGCGGCGGCCCGGCTCGGGCAGGTAGGCGCGTGCGGCATTCCAGCGTTCCCCGTTCTTCTGGGTGACCTGGGCGGGCGAGCAGCCCAGCTGGCTGGCCCCGTTGTAGTCCGGGTTGTAGGGCAGGCCCTGTTCCACACAGGCGGACACGAAGGCCCTGTTGATGGCGCTGGGGCTGCGCAGGAAGCAGACGTTCAGCGGCCCGCCCATCCCATGGTACGGGGTCGGGCCGAAACACTCGCTGTGCTCCCCGGCTTTGAAATAGGGCAGCACATCGTCAAACCCCCAGCCCGGATTGCCCAGGTCGCGCCAACCGTCGTAGTCCTGCGGCTGACCCCGGGTGTAGACCATGGCGTTGACCGAGCTGCTGCCCCCCAGCACCCTGCCTCGCGGCTGGTAACCCCGCCGTCCATCCAGACCCGGCTGGGGCACGGTCTGGTAACGCCAGTTGTGCACTCCCAGCGTGGCGATGGTGGCAAACCCCATGGGCGCGCGGATCAGGGCCGACCGGTCTGTGCCGCCGGCTTCGAGCAGGCAGACCGAGGTGCGGCCGTCCTCGCTGAGCCGGCCAGCCAGCGCACAACCGGCCGAACCGCCGCCGACGATCACGTAGTCAAAGGTGTCCGCCCGGGAGTCGACAGAGGCTGTGGGGTCTGGGGTCATGGTGTGCGCTCGGGGTGGCGGGTGGTGGTGTAACCACAGCATACGCCCCATGTCGCCGTAAATGCCCTCCCGCGATGTCGAGTAGAGGCGATCGCCCAAAATCCCGGTCCCGGTCCCGGTCCTGATCCTGATTTTGGTCTTGGTCTCGTCCGCTGTAAGCCGGGGTTGGCCGCCAGGAGGCGTCTCGTCCCGTCACCGATCCGGCATGCAGGGACACGGCAGGTGCTATGTATCTTGTAGCGCTCAGGCCAATGACCACGGGGCCTGCAGACCGAAAATCCTTGAAAACCCGCCTGCCGGACGGCCTGCCCACTAAAATTGGCGCCTTTTGCAGGCTCTCTTCCTCATGCTGCATCCTCAGGAATTTGACGTGATCGTGGTCGGCGGCGGCCATGCCGGAACCGAAGCCGCTCTGGCTTCGGCGCGCATGGGCTGCCGCACCCTGCTGCTCACGCACAACCTCGAGACCCTGGGTCAGATGAGCTGCAACCCCTCGATCGGCGGCATCGGCAAGGGCCATCTGGTCAAGGAAGTCGATGCCTTGGGCGGCGCCATGGCTGCGGCCACCGATGAGGCCGGCATCCAGTTTCGCATTCTCAATTCGTCCAAGGGGCCTGCGGTGCGCGCCACCCGCGCCCAGGCCGACCGGGTGCTGTACCGCGCGGCCATCCGGCGGCGGCTGGAGAACCAGCCAGGTCTCTGGCTCTTCCAGCAAGCGGTGGACGACCTGATGGTCGAAGACGGGCGCGTCACCGGCGCGGTGACCCAGCTGGGTTTGCGTTTTCGGGCGCGCGCGGTGGTGCTCACCGCTGGCACGTTTCTCGATGGCAAGGTGCATGTGGGCCTGAGCCACTACGCCGCAGGCCGGGCGGGCGATCCCCCTGCAACCCGGCTCAGTGACCGGCTCAAGGAGTTGAAGCTGCCCCAGGGTCGGCTCAAGACGGGTACGCCACCCCGGCTGGATGGCCGCAGCATCGACTACAGCCTCTGCGAGGAGCAACCCGGCGACGGCATGCCCGGTGGCATGAGCCCCACCCTGCCGGTGTTCAGCTTTCTGGGGCACGCCGGGCAGCACCCGGCACAGCGGTCCTGCTGGATCACGCACACCAATGCGCGCACCCATGACATCATCCGCAGCGGCTTTGACCGCAGCCCCATGTTCACCGGCCGCATCGAGGGCGTGGGTCCGCGTTATTGCCCCAGTGTGGAAGACAAGATCAAGCGTTTTGCCGACAAGGACAGCCACCAGATCTTTCTGGAGCCCGAGGGCCTGGACACCCATGAGGTGTATCCCAACGGCATCTCGACCAGCCTGCCCTTTGACATCCAGTACGCGCTGGTGCGATCCATGGTCGGGCTGGAGAACGCGCACATTCTGCGGCCGGGTTATGCCATCGAGTACGACTACTTCGACCCCCGGCAGCTCAAACGCAGCTTCGAGACCCGCGACATCGGCGGGCTGTTCTTTGCCGGCCAGATCAATGGCACCACGGGTTACGAAGAGGCGGCGGCCCAGGGCCTGTACGCCGGGGTCAATGCCGCCTTGCAGGCGGGGGCCCGCACCGGCTGGAGCGAGCCGGTGTGGACGCCCTCGCGCGACGAAGCCTACCTGGGGGTGCTGGTGGACGACCTGATCACCAAGGGCGTGACCGAGCCCTACCGCATGTTCACCAGCCGGGCCGAGTTTCGCCTGCAGCTGCGCGAGGACAATGCCGATGCGCGCCTGACCGAAGTCGGCCGCCGTCTGGGCCTGGTGGACGCGCGTCGCTGGGACGCCTACTGCCGCAAGCGGGACGCGGTTTCACGTGAAACCGAGCGCCTGCGCAGCACCTGGGTCAATCCGCGCAATCTGCCCGCTGCCGAAGCCGAGCGGGTGCTGGGCAAGGCCATCGAGCGGGAGTACCCGCTCTCGGATCTGCTGCGCCGCCCGGGCGTGTCCCACGCCGCCCTCATGTCGCTGGACGGAGGGCGCTACCGCAGCGAGGTGCTGGAGGCGGTTTCACGTGAAACCGACGGCGCAACCCTGGCCGCCGCCGTGGTGGAGCAGGTGGAGATCGCCGCCAAGTATTCGGGCTACATCGACCGGCAAAAAGACGAGGTGCAGCGGGCCGCGCACCATGAAAACCTGCGCCTGCCGGACAACCTGGATTACGAGCAGGTCAGCGCCCTCAGCATCGAGGTCCGGCAGAAGCTCAGCCGCCACCGCCCAGAGACCCTGGGTCAGGCGGCGCGCGTGGCCGGCGTCACGCCAGCGGCCATCTCGTTGCTGCTCATCCACCTGAAGAAAAGGCAGTTCAGGGACGCGGCTGCGACTCGGGCGGCCTGAACGTGGCGTACCCTAACCCGCCGGTCTTGGTCGCGGCGCTGCAACCCGCCTTGCGGCAAGGGCTGCAGGCCCTGGGCCTGTCTCTGGAGGACCGTCAGGTGGGGCAGCTGCTGGACTACCTGGCGCTGCTCGACAAGTGGGGCCGGGTCTACAACCTGACCGCGGTGCGGGACCCGGCGGCCATGCTCACCCACCACCTGCTGGACAGTCTGTCTGTGGTGCAACCCCTGCTGCGGGTGCACCCGGCCCCGGGGCGCTTGCTCGATGTGGGGTCGGGCGCCGGCCTGCCCGGTGTGGTGGTGGCCATCTGCTGCCCCGACTGGGCGGTCGATTGCGTGGACGCGGTGGCCAAGAAGGCGGCCTTCGTGCAGCAGGTGGCCCTGACGCTGGGCCTGCCGCGCCTGCGGGGCCTGCATGCCCGGGTCGAGTCCTTGCCGGGCCAGTATCCGGTGGTGAGTGCCCGGGCGTTTGCGTCCCTGGCCGATCTGGTGCGGGTCTCGGCTTCTGTGCTGGCCCCCGATGGGGTCTGGATGGCGATGAAGGGCCAGCATCCGCAGGTCGAACTGGACGAGTTGGCCGAGCTGAGCGCACGGGCCGACCTGGCCGGGCCGGCCCAGTCGGCTCAGTCAGTGCGAGGGGCGGTATCGACCCACGCACTGCCCTGTCACCCCGAGGTGTTTCACGTGGAACCGCTGTGGGTGCCGGGGCTTGACGCCGAGCGCTGCCTGGTATGGATGCGCCGCGCGGGCGGTGCAAAGG
>VERU01000621.1 GCA_018882485.1 Rhodoferax sp.
ACAGCCGGTGCTCAGCACCCGCACCTCCACCGGGCTGTCGGGGCGGCTGATGCGGGTCTGCCGATGAAGGTTGGCCTGTTCATCCAGGCGCAGGCCCATCCAGGCCGCCCCCTGGACGATGCGGGCGCGCACCCCGGCCGCGTTCTCGCCGATGCCTCCGGTGAACACCAGGGCATCCAGTCCGCGCAATGCCGCCGCCATGCCCGCCAGCTCCCGCAGCACCTGCTCGACGAAATAGTCCAGCGCCAGCCGGGCGTCGGGCTCGTCGGAGGCTTCCAGCTCGCGCATGTCGCTGGACAGGCCCGACAGGCCCAGCAAACCGGATTCACGGTGCAGCAGCCGGCTGACCTCGTCGGGCGACAGCCCTTCATGGCGCATGAGGTGCAGCACCACCGCCGCATCGATGCGTCCGCAGCGCGTGCCCATGGGCAAACCGTCCAGCGGCGAAAAACTCATGGTGGTGGCCACCGCCCGGCCATCGAGCACAGCGGCCATGGAGGCGCCATTGCCCAGGTGGGCGATCACGGTGCGCGGCCGCAGGCCCTGCGGTTCGGCCGCCAGCTGGCCCACGATGGATTCGTAGCTCAACCCGTGGAAACCGTAGCGCCGCACCCCCCGCTCGAACCAGGGCCGAGGCAGTGCGAAATGCTGATTCAGCGCCGGCGTGTCGCGGTGGAACGCCGTATCGAAACAGGCTACCTGGGGCACATCCGGGAAGGCGGCCTGCGCCGCCAGCACCCCGGCGAGGTTGTGCGGCTGGTGCAAGGGCGCCAGCGGAACCAGCGAGCTCATGCCCGCCAACACCCCCGGGTCGATGCACCGCGGCTCGGCGAACAGCGTGCCGCCGTGCACGATGCGGTGGCCGACGGCCCCCACCGCCACACCCCCCAGCTGCTCCAGCACGCGGGCCAGCGCCCGGGCGTGGTCGGGCGGCCCCTGGCGGGTACCGATACCATCGACCTGCCCGACGCGCGACGGCACCTGCAGGCTCCGGCGCGGATCGAACAGCGCGAACTTGACCGAGGACGACCCGGCGTTGAGCGTGAGCAGCTGCGCAGTCATGCCCAGAGCTGGCATTCAGGGCCTGGCCGGACCATGCCGTGGGCTCAGACGTAATCCTTGTACTTCTCCAGGAAGCGGACCGGTTTGGACAGGGCATCGCGGCGGAACGGGTCGCCCAGCTCGCGGGTGCACATGATCTCGATCACCGTGGTCTTGCGCCGGTTCATCTGGGCATCGATCGCGTTCTTGAGGGCGGGGCCCACATCCTCCAGCCGGTTGACCGTGACGCCCTCGGCGCCCATGGCGCGGGCGATCCCGGCAAAGCTCTGGTTGTCGAGCTCGCCCGCGACGAAGCGGCGGTTGTAGAAGTCCACCTGGTTCTTCTTCTCCGCGCCCCACTGGCGGTTGTGGAACACCACCGAGGTCACCGGGATGTCGTGGCGAACGGCGGTCATGATC
>VERU01000622.1 GCA_018882485.1 Rhodoferax sp.
CCCTTCATGAGTTGGCGACCCGGAACGGTGGCGGGGGTCCCGGCCCGCATCATGCGGATCAGTTTTTCGGGTGAGCGCAGCTATGAGGTCAATGTGCCGGCAGACCAGGGCCTGGCTGTCTGGCAGGCGATCCATGCCGCGGGTCAGCCCTTCGGGATCACGCCGTACGGCACCGAGGCCATGCACGTCTTGCGCGCCGAGAAGGGCTACATCATCGTGGGACAGGACACGGACGGGTCCATGACCCCTATCGATCTCGGCATGGGCGGCATGGTGGCTGGCAACAAGGACTTCATCGGCAAGCGATCCCTCAGCCGGGCGGATACGGCGCGGCCCGATCGCAAGCAGCTGGTGGGCCTGCTGACCGAGGACCCCAACACCGTGTTGCCTGAAGGTGGACAGATCACGGAGGTGGGCGTCGATCTGTCCCGTGTTCCGGTTCCCATGTTGGGTCATGTGACTTCCAGCTACTTCAGCCCGACCCTGCAGCGCAGCATCGCCATGGCGGTGGTCAAAGGGGGGCACGGCCGTATGGGCGAGTCGGTACAGGTGCCGCTGGCCGATGGACGGGTCCTGAAGGCCGTGTTGACCTCGACCGTGTTCCTGGACCCGAAATCGGAGCGTCAAAATGCCTGACACCCATGCCATGCCCGCCTGGCCGAGTGGCGAATTCGAGAGCCCGCTGTTGGCGAACCAGGCCCATCCGGCCATCGTCAACCTCCGGGGCGATCCGGCCGACCTCGCCTGGCGTGCTGCAGTCACCGATGCGCTGGGGATGGGTCTGCCCGGCCCATGCTCCAGCGTGAGCACTCAGACCCACCGGCTGGTGTGGGCCGGTCCCGATGACTGGTTCGTGATCTCGGAGCAGATGTCTGGTGCCGCTCTGGAATCCCAGCTGCGAGGGGCCTTGTCCGGGCAGATGGGCGCCCTGACCGATGTCAGCAGCGGCTACTTCCAGGTGACGTTGGCAGGTGCTCGGGCACGGGAATTGCTATCACATGGCTGCCCCCTGGACCTGTCACCCCGTGCATTCCCCGTCCACCACGCAGCCGGCACCCATTTTTTCAAAGTGGGCCTGTATCTGTGGCTGACCGACGACCGGCCCACCTTTCAGATGCTGGTCAGGCGCAGTTTCGTTGATCATTTCTGGCAACTGGTCGCGGCCGAGTCGCGTGAGTTCGGCGTGAACCGCCTGATTGCTGGCTAAAGTCCGCTGCCTCCAAGCCATCGCCCGGTCCCTGCCCTTCCATCCGCCCTGCCGAACGCCATGAGCCTACCCTTTGTCCGATTCGATCATGTGGAAAAGAGCTACGACGGCAAGCAACGGGTCGTTCGCGACCTCAACCTGGACATCGTCGAGGGCGAGTTCCTCACCCTGCTGGGTCCGTCGGGTTCCGGCAAGACCACCACCCTGATGATGCTGGCCGGTTTCGAGACCGCCACTTCGGGCGAGATCTACC
>VERU01000168.1 GCA_018882485.1 Rhodoferax sp.
CCAGCGGGTCGGGCATCCGCGCCGACTGGTGGTGGCGAAAAACCGGCCAAGAACTGACGGGTTAGGCGGGAGGACGGAACCGCCGGTCTGAACTCAGGACGCGCGCTCGAAGACGGCGATGCTTTCCACATGCGCCGTGTGCGGAAACATGTTGACCACGCCGGCAGCCGTGCAACGGTAACCGGCCTGGTGCACCAGCAACCCCGCATCCCGGGCCAGCGTGGCGGGATTGCAGCTCACGTACACGATGCGCTGTGGAGCCACGGCTTGAAGGCCAGCGCCCTGACCCTGCCTTGCCGGCTCGTCGCCGGTCCCCTGAATCAGGTCGACCAGCGCCTTGACCAGCGCGAACGCACCCTCACGTGGCGGATCGATGAGCCATTTTTCGGCAAAGCCATCTGCGAGCAGCGCCTGAGGCGTCATTTCGAACAGATTTCTTGCTACAAATTCCGTAGCACACAATGCAGTATCCACGGGGCCTGAGGCCTTGTTTACCTCGTAATTTTGTCGACTTCGGGCCACCAAAGCGGCACTGCCTTCCACGCCCAGCACCTCACGGGCACGGGTGGCCAGCGGCAATGTGAAGTTGCCCAGGCCGCAAAACCAGTCGATCACCCGCTCGTGGCGCTGCACGTCGAGCAGACGCAGCGCCCGTGACACCAGAACCTGGTTGATCTGTGGATTGACCTGGGTGAAGTCCGTGGGCCGAAAAGGCATGCGAAGCCCAAATTCCGGCAAGGCGTATGCGAGTTCCGGGCCATCCGGATCGAGCAGACCGATGGAATCCGGCCCCTTGGGCTGCAGCCACCATTGCACCATGGGATGCTCGCGGGCGAAATGTCGCAGCCGCTCCAGATCCGCTGCACTGAGCACCTCAAGGTGGCGCAAGACCAGCGCCATCACCGAATCACCGCATGCCAGTTCGATTTGCGGACAGGTCTCGCGCGCGTCCATGCTGCCGATCAGGGAGCGCAGGGGCAGCAACAAGGCACTGACCGCCTGCGGCAACACCGCGCACGTCGACGCATCGGCCACGTAGCTGCTCTTGCGTTCATGAAAACCGACCAGCACCACGCCCTTCTTGCGCACATGTCGAACCGACAGCCGCGCCCGGTGGCGGTAGGCCCAGGCCGGCCCGTGGATGGGCGGCAGAACCAGACCCGGCCGGACCTTGCCCAGGTGCCACAGGTTGTCCTCCAGAGCGCGTTGCTTGACAGCCACCTGGGCGGCCGGATGCAGATGCTGTACCTTGCACCCGCCGCAGGCACCGGCATGCAGACCGAAATGAGGGCAGGCCGGTGTCACCCGCTGGGCAGAGGCCTGGAACACCTCGGACACCGTGCCCTGCTCCCAATTGTTCTTGCTGCGCTGCACCGTCACCGCGACCCGCTCGAAGGGCAAGGCGCCGTCGATGAACACCACCTTGCCATCCTCGCGACGGGCGACACCCTGCCCTTCGAGATCCAGCGATTCCACCAGCAGGCCCGGGCCGGACGGCGCTGCCGCAACGATCTTCGGTTCAGTCATGTATCAGCGGGTCGGTCACCGGATGGGCGGGCACCCAGGCAGCCAGATATTCGGACCAATGCGGCTGGTCGACCGCCAGCTGGGTCAGGGTCTGGCGTACATGGTCCATTTCCTGGCGGTACTCGGTCTCCAGCAGACCTCCGCGCATCAGCTGGAAACGGCAGTACACCAGATAAGTATTGAGCACGTCGGTCTCGCAATAACGCCGAATGTCTTCCAGCCGACCCGCCTGATAGGCCCCGTAGACCGCAGAACCGTCCATGCCCAGCTTGCCCGGGAACCCGCACAGCCTGGCCATGGCATCCAGCGGGGCGTTGGCCCGCGGCTGGTAAAGGGCCAGCAGATCCATGAGGTCCAAATGCCGCATGTGGTACCGGCTGATGTAGTTGTTCCACTTGAATTCGCGGTCATCCTCGCCCAGGTCCCAGTAAGTGTCAGCCACCACACCATGGCGCAGGCCCCGGTAGTGCAGCACCGGGAGGTCGAAGCCACCGCCATTCCAACTGACCAACTGGGGTCGGTGCTTCTGCACCGTGTTGAAAAAGGTCTGGATCACCTTGCCCTCGCTGCCACCATCCCGGTCCACAAAGGAATGCACCTTGAGGCCCTCGGTGTTGCGAAACACCACGCTGATGACCAGCACGCGTTGCAGGTAATGCGGCAGAAAGTCGGACTGGCCTTTCTGGGCTCGTTCCTGCACCCAGCGGGCGTACACCTCGGCATCCGGCAGCCCCTGGACATCGTCGCGCAGCAGACGCAAGCCAGCGATATCCGGAATGGACTCGATATCGAAAACCAGGATGGGCGCCGTCGCCCCGCGCCCCATCATCGGGGCGGCAGGTACTTGGTCGGGTCGACGGGCTTGCCCTGGCGCCGGACCTCGAAATGCAGCTTGACCCGATCGGCATCGCTACTGCCCATTTCAGCGATCTTCTGACCCCGGCGCACCGTCTGGTCCTCCTTGATCAGCAGCGTCTGGTTGTGTGCGTAGGCGGTGAGGTAGGGGTTGTTGTGTTTGAGGATGATCAGGTTGCCGTAGCCCCTCAGGCCGGCGCCGACGTACACCACCCGGCCATCGGCCGCTGCCAGCACCGGATCACCCGCCGAACCCGCCAGGTCAACCCCTTTGTTCTTCTGCTCATCGAAACCCGCGATCACCGGGCCACTGGCCGGCCACATCCAGGTGACGTCGTCATCCGGTGAAGCCGGCCCAGGCGGAGCAGCCGCCGCCGCAGGGGCGCTGGCCCGGCTCAGCGGAGCCGCAGCCACCTGGGAACCTGCCACCGGGGTCACCGCAGGAGCCACCGGGCGCGCTGCAGCCTGGGCCGATGCCGGCGGGACCACCCGCAACACCTGCCCCACCTCGATGCGGTTGGGATTTTCCAGGGCGTTCCAACGGGCGATATCCCGATAGGACTGACCATTTTCCAGCCCAATGCGTATCAGCGTGTCACCCGGCTTGACCGTGTAATAACCGGGCTTGCCGGCGTTTTCCGCCCCGGGGAGGGCACGCGGCGGGGTTTCAAGCGGCGCGTTGGCAACCGCGCCCGCAGGAGCTGCGGCACCGCTGGGCGCGGCCGGGGTGGCGACCGCCGGAACTGCCGGCTTGCGGGGTGCTGCGGCTGCGCCCTGAGGCGACACCGGGCTGATGCGATCTTCTACCGGCGCCCGCTGTCCAGACGGCGAGCTGCAGGCCGCCAGGACCAGCACCACCCAGAAAGCTGCAACACCTCGAACGAACCGCACGGCCACCCTCAACCCCTTCAATCGGTGCCGGATTTTAGAGGGACGAAATGCACCGCTTCAAACAGGCTCCGCTGAAAACCCGATCGAGTCCGCTCCACCACCACCAGCGCCTGGGTGGCCGCTCCCACGCCGGTCTGTACTGGCGCGACCAGACGACCTCCCAGGTCCAGTTGCTCCAACCAGGCCTGCGGCAAGGCCTCGCCGCCTGCCGCAGCGATGATGCCCGCATAGGGCGCTCCCCGCGCATAACCCGCGCGTCCATCGCCAAACAGCAGATGGACGTGCCCGAGCTTCAGATGCCGCAGGTTCTGACGGGCCCGGTCGTGCAGAGCTCGCAACCGCTCGATGCTGTAGACCTCGGTGGCCAGGTGACTGAGTACCGCCGCCTGGTAGCCACAGCCGGTGCCGATCTCCAGCACGCGACCCAGGCGACCATCGCAGCCCTGTCGCAACAGGGCCAGCATGCGCCCCACGACACTGGGTTTGGAGATGGTCTGCGCCAAACCAATCGGCAAACTGGTGTCTTCATAGGCCTGGTTGACCAACGCGCTGTCCACAAACCGATGGCGTTCAACGGCACCCAGCGCGGCCAGAACAACCGGATCCGAAAGCCCTTGACGCTCCAGATTGAGCACCAACTGACGCCGCACCGCTGCCGAATCCAGCCCCAGACCCCGCACCGGCGGGCCCGACGGCCACTGCCACCCCCCCTGGACGTCCGGCCGGGACGCTGCAGGAGATGCCCCCCGGGCCGTACCGATCGGGTGACCCGTCGGCCCCAGATCGAGCCGTGCCGGAAAACTCGGACGCGCCCTGTTCACACCGGCCTCCGGTCAGGCCGGAGGAACCGGATCGGCCGCCAAAGCAGGTCGCAAACGGGCCGCCGTCTGGGCCCAGTAACCCAGCCGCTCGTGATCGGTCAAATCCACCTTGAGGGGCGTCATCGCGATATGGCCCTGCCGGGTCGCGTGAAAGTCCGTTCCCTCGGCATCGTCCATGACTTCACCCGCCGCCCCGATCCAGTACATGGTATCCCCGCGAGGGCTGATCTGGGTGATGACCGGCTCGGCAGCGTGGCGACGGCCCAGCCGACATAGCTTGGGATGCCCGATCTGCTCGTAGGGCAAGTTGGGAATGTTCACATTCAGCAACCAGGGCGTGGCCCCGATCAGGTGCTGGCTGGCCATGTTCAGAACCAGGTCGCGGGCCTGCGCCGCTGCAGCATCGAGGTGCCCCCAGTTGCGGTCCACCTGCGAAAAGGCAATCGCCGGGATACCGAACAGAAAACCCTCCATGGCGGCACCCACCGTGCCCGAATATATGGTGTCGTCGCCCATGTTGGCGCCGTTGTTGATCCCCGAGACCACGAGGTCGGGACGGTACCCCAGCAAACCGGTCAGCGCCACGTGCACACAATCGGCTGGCGTGCCGTTGAGATAGCGAAAACCGTTGGCCGCACGCTGCACATACAGCGGGGCATGCAGGGTCAGGGCGTTCGATTTGGCGCTGTTATTCTGCTCGGGCGCGATCACCTCCACCTCGGCAATCGACTGCAAGGCCTGGTACAGGGCGACAATGCCTGGGGCCTGATAGCCGTCGTCGTTACAGATGAGGATTTTCATGAGGTGCAGCGCCGATGGCATTGTAGGGTGCCAGAGCGTTCGTCCGGTCGGACCCTCGATGGGGCCAGCCCGCCGCCTTATGATGCCGGCCAGCCCAACCCTAGGAGATCCCCGATGCAGGCATGGCAATGCAGCGAAACCACTGGCTTGCAGGCGCTGAAATGGCTCGAAGTCGCCACACCCACGCCCCAGGCTGGACAGGTCTTGGTGCGCATCCATGCCGCCAGCCTGAATTTCCCCGACCTGCTGATCGTGCAGGGCAAGTACCAGTTCAAGCCGGCCCTGCCCTTTGTACCCGGCTCGGAGTTCGCCGGCACCGTGGAGGCCCTGGGCGATGGGGTCGATACCCTGCGCCTCGGCCAACGTGTGGCCTGCCTGGCGGGCACCGGGGGATTCGCCACCCATGCACTCGCGCCGGCGCACGACTGCTTGCCGCTGCCGGACGCCTTTCCCATGGTGGACGCAGCGGCCTTCATCATGACCTACGCCACCTCCCACCACGCGCTGCTGGACCGGGGTCAGCTGCGGTCGGGCGACACCCTGCTGGTGCTGGGGGCGGCAGGCGGTGTGGGCACGGCCGCTATCCAGATCGCCAAAGCCATCGGCGCACGGGTCATTGCGGCGGCATCCACCGACGACAAATGCGCACTGTGCCGATCCATCGGCGCCGATGACAGCGTCAACTACAACACGACGCCGCTGCGTGACGCGCTGAAGGCGATGACCGGTGGCCAGGGACCGAATGTCGTCTTCGACCCGGTCGGCGGCGACATCAGCGAACAGGCGTTTCGATCGATCGCCTGGCGCGGCCGACACCTCGTCATCGGCTTTGCCGCAGGCCCGATCCCCTCTCTTCCCCTCAACCTGCCACTGCTCAAGGGGGCCTCGCTGGTCGGGGTCTTCTGGTGGGACTTTGCTCGCCGTGAGCCGCAGGCCCAGTCCGCGATGATGAGCGAACTGACCGAGTGGTACGGCCGGGGCCTGATACGGCCCGTGATCGACCGCACACTCCCCATGGCCGAACTGCCCGCGGGCTACGCCCACATGGCATCGCGGGGCGCCAAAGGCAAGGTGGTGATGACCAACCCCTGAGCCGCCTGCGCGACGGATCGACAACGCCCGGAGACCAGGTGCGTCGCTATAATTAGCGCGAGCGGTGGCTGTAGCTCAGTTGGTAGAGTCCAGGATTGTGATTCCTGTCGTCGTGGGTTCGAGTCCCATCAGCC
>VERU01000169.1 GCA_018882485.1 Rhodoferax sp.
GGATGGTGACCGGGTGGAGGTTGTGGGCAAGCTGGACTTGTATGGCCCCCGAGGTGACCTGCAACTGATTGTCGAAACGCTCGAAGCGGCGGGGCAGGGCGCATTGTTCGAGCGGTTCATGCGCTTGAAGAACAGACTCGAAGCCGAAGGCTTGTTCGCGCCTGATCGGAAGAAGCCTCTGCCAGCGATGCCGCGGTCCATCTGCGTCGTCACCTCTCTGGGGGCAGCTGCATTGCACGACGTGGTGACCGCGCTCAAACGGCGGGTTCCCCACCTGCCGGTCACCGTCTTTCCAGCCTCTGTGCAGGGCGCACAAGCACCTGCGGAGTTGTGCCGGGCGCTGGAAGACGCATACGCCCAATGCGGGCACAACGGCAGCAACCAAGTGCTACTGCTGGTGCGCGGTGGCGGCTCGCTGGAAGACTTGTGGGCGTTCAATGACGAGCAACTGGCACGCCCACTCGCCCGGGCCCCCATGCCGGTCATCAGTGGGGTGGGCCATGAGACGGATTTCACGATTGCAGACTTTGTGGCTGACTTGCGTGCCCCGACACCCACGGCCGCTGCTGAGATGTGTGCACCCGAGCGCACCAGCCTGCTGCGCGGTCTGGATGTCACCCACCTGCGACTCGGCGCGCAAGTCCAGCGGCTGCTCGATACGCAGGCTCAACGCCTTGACAGGCTGACGCAGCGCTTGGCCAGGCCATCAGACCGCGTGGCCCGACAGCAGCATTTTTTGCAAGTGATGGCACACCGTTTGTCACGGGGTGTATCCGACAATTGGAAGCAAGAAAGTAATGCTCTCAATGCGCTGGAGGCAAATTTATCCCTAAAGATCAAGGCGACTGTCGAACGCCAGGCATTGCAGCTTGACAGCCACGCTGCGGTGTTGACCCGTTTGAATCCCAGTTTGGTGCTGAACCGTGGCTATGCCTGGCTCAGCAATGATGCCGGTCAGCCCATCACACGGCGCGCTGAAATCAGTGCTGGTCAGTCTGTCAGGGCTACCCTGGCAGATGGTGAGGTTGAAATGACCGCCCGCTGAACCCCGTCACGTTATCTTCCTACAATTCCGTCAGAGCAGGCCCGTCGGGGCACGCCCTTTAACCCACGATTACCCACCAAAGGACGCTACATGGAACACACATTGCCCGCTTTGCCTTACGCCATCGATGCACTGGCGCCCCACTACAGCCAGGAGACGTTGGAGTTTCACCATGGCAAGCACCACAACGCGTATGTGGTCAACCTGAACAACCTGCAAAAAGGCACCGAGTTCGAGAACATGGACCTGGAGTCCATCATCAAGAAGTCGAGCGGCGGTATTTACAACAACTCAGCCCAGATCTGGAACCACACCTTCTTCTGGAACTGCATGAAGCCCAACGGTGGCGGGCAGCCGTCCGGCGCACTGGCTGCAGCCATTGATGCCAAGTGGGGCAGCTATGCCGCTTTCAAAGAGGCTTTCGTGAAAAGCGCAGTGGGCAACTTTGGCTCCGGATGGACATGGCTGGTTAAAAAAGCCGACGGCACGGTGGATATCGTCAACATGGGCGCAGCGGGCACACCGCTGACTACCGCAGACACAGCCTTGTTGACCGTGGACGTATGGGAGCACGCCTATTACATCGATTACCGCAACCTGCGCCCCAAGTTTGTCGAAACTTTCCTCGACAAGCTGGTCAACTGGTCTTTTGCCGAGAAAAACTTCGGCTGATTTTCAGGCTTGTGTGTGTCGCCTGGGTGGTGACACTGCGACAGCCCATAGGCCGACCGACTCGACGGAGTTGGTCGGCTTTTTTGTATCTGTCGCTTGATTGGTGGCGTTGTTTGTTATCTTATATATAGCATATTTCAGCGCGCCTTGAATGGGTCGCCAACCAGCTTGGTGCCAGCCTTGAAGCCGCGCTGTGCAAACCAACCCTGGTTCATTTCCAGCACAAAGCGCACAGGTTTGGCTGAACAGTGGCTGTCGTCAGACAGCGGGGTCATGTCAGCCAGGTTGACGATGGTGCCGTCGTCGGCCAAAAAGGCGGCTGTCAGGGGGCTCGGGGTGTTGCGCATCCAGAAACATTGCACGGCTGCCTGGTCGAATACAAACAGCATGCCCTCGTGCTGAGGCATGCCACGCCGCCACATCAGGCCGGTGGCACGTGTTTCCTGAGTGGATGCCACCTGGGCATCGATGTTAAACATCCCGGCCCGGATGGTGGTGCGTGGCAGGTTCATTTGCGGGGTGCCGGGTGCTTCGCGGGTCTGCGCCGTGCCGGTCGGTGCGGCACATGTCAGGAACAAGGCAGCAGCGCAACTGAAAAGTGCCTGCGTCACGCTGGTGCGGTGTGTCAAATACATCTTCATGTTATGGCCTGTTCTTGTGTTGGCGGGCGCGGCGACGCAAGGCAGATGCCGTCAGATTCGTTCTGGTGGTCGGGCTTGTGTTTGCGTCTAGAATTTTCGACATCATAGGTAATGACAGCGTGGCTCGCGGGCAAAGTGCAGGCGAGCTGTTCGGCTGCCTGATCAGAGACGCACAGCCATGTTCCAGCACATCAAAATTCCCGCAGAAGGCCAGAAGATTACCGTCAACGCGGACATGACGTTGAATGTGCCTGATCAGCCCATCATCCCCTACATCGAGGGTGACGGCACAGGCATGGACATCACGCCCGTGATGCTCAAAGTGGTCGACGCTGCAGTGGCCAAAGCCTATGGTGGCCAGCGCAAGATCAGGTGGATGGAGGTTTACGCCGGCGAAAAATCAACACAGGTCTATGGCCCCGACATCTGGCTGCCCGACGAAACATTGGAAGCGGTTCGGGAGTATGTGGTGTCCATCAAGGGGCCGCTGACCACGCCTGTAGGCGGTGGTATCCGATCGTTGAACGTGGCGTTGCGCCAGGAGCTTGACCTGTTTGTGTGCCTTCGCCCGGTGCGTTACTTCCAGGGGGTGCCCAGTCCGGTCAAAGAACCGCAAAAAGTCAACATGGTGATCTTCCGAGAGAACTCGGAAGACATATACGCCGGTATCGAATACCAGGCGGGCAGCGAAAAGGCGCAAAAGCTCATTCGCTTTTTGCAAGAAGAACTGGGTGCGCGCAAAGTGCGCTTCCCGGATTCGTCGGGGATTGGTGTCAAGCCAGTTTCGCGCGAAGGCACCGAGCGGTTGGTGCGCAAGGCCATTCAGTACGCCATCGACAACGACAAGCCCAGCGTGACCATCGTGCACAAGGGCAACATCATGAAGTTCACCGAAGGCGGGTTCCGCGATTGGGCCTACGCGCTGGCCCAGAAGGAATTCGGCGCGGAGCTCATCGACGGCGGTCCCTGGTGCAAGTTCAGGAATCCCAAGACGGGCCGCGACATCATCGTCAAGGATGTGATCGCCGACGCGTTCCTGCAGCAGATCCTGCTTCGGCCTGCCGAGTATTCGGTGGTGGCGACGCTCAACCTGAACGGCGACTACATCTCCGACGCCCTGGCCGCTCAGGTGGGTGGCATCGGCATTGCCCCCGGGGCCAACCTGTCCGACACTGTGGCCTGCTTCGAAGCCACCCATGGGACGGCGCCCAAGTACGCCGGCAAAGACTATGTCAATCCGGGTTCCGAAATCCTGTCGGCCGAGATGATGCTGCGCCACATGGGGTGGGTCGAAGCGGCTGACCGGATCATCCACTCGATGGAAAAATCCATAGCCAGCAAGAAGGTCACCTATGATTTCGCCCGTCTGATGGATGGCGCCACGCAGGTGAGCTGCTCCGGCTTTGGGCAGGTCATGATCGACAACATGTGACGGCCAGCGGGTCTTGCGACCTGCGGTGACCCGTCCCGACCGCCAGCATCCGACGCCTTCGGATCTGGCGGTTTTTTCTTGGCGGGGTGGCGCTGACCCCATGGATAAAATCAGCCCATGGCCTCCCAAGCTCCTCGCAAGCCCCCCACGGTACCTGCTTCAACCGACTCCGGCGACGGGGATCTGTCGGTGGTTCTGGAGCGGCGCACGCTCAAGGTGCGTCCGCCACAGATGTATCAGGTGGTGATGCTCAACGACGATTACACGCCCATGGAGTTCGTGGTGGTAGTCATCCAGGAGTTCTTCGGCAAGGACCTTGAAACCGCCACGCAGATCATGCTCAAGATCCACCTCGATGGCAAAGGCGTGTGCGGGGTGTATTCCCGTGACGTGGCGGCGACCAAGGTCGACCAGGTGCTCGATGCTGCCGCAAAGGCGGGTCACCCCCTGAAATGCGTCAGCGAGCCGGTTGATTTCTAGGCGGAGGCGCCCATCTGACCTGTGGGGTCCGGGAAAACGGATTACAGTAGGGATTCAACGCGAGGCGTCAAAGGACATCACATGATTGCGCAGGAACTGGAAGTCAGCCTACACATGGCGTTCGTCGAGGCGCGCCAGCAGCGCCACGAGTTCATCACCGTGGAGCACCTTCTCCTGGCGCTCCTCGACAACCCGAGTGCCGCGGAGGTGCTGAAGGCCTGCTCGGCCAACATCGACGATCTGCGCAAATCGCTGTCCAATTTCATCAAGGACAACACCCCCCAGGTGGCTGGCACCGATGATGTGGACACCCAGCCTACGCTCGGCTTTCAGCGTGTGATCCAGCGTGCCATCATGCACGTGCAGTCCACGGGCAGCGGCAAAAAGGAGGTCACGGGCGCGAATGTGCTGGTGGCCATCTTTGGCGAGAAGGACTCGCACGCGGTCTACTACCTGCACCAGCAGGGCGTCACCCGTCTGGACGTGGTCAACTTTATCGCCCATGGCATCAAGAAGAGCGATCCGCCTGAGCCGGCCAAGTCGGGCGAGGCGGCGCCGGAGGGTGAGGATGCGGCAGCAGAAAAGAGCGACAAGGCCTCGCCGCTGGAGCAGTACACCCAAAACCTCAACCAGTCGGCCAAAGACGGCCGGATCGATCCGCTCATCGGCCGCGACTACGAGGTGGAGCGGGTCATCCAGATATTGTGTCGCCGGCGCAAGAACAACCCCTTGCTGGTGGGCGAGGCGGGCGTGGGCAAGACGGCGATCGCCGAAGGCCTGGCTTGGCGCATCACCCAGAAGGACGTGCCCGAGGTGCTGGCCGATTCCGTGGTGTATTCGCTGGACATGGGGGCCTTGCTGGCGGGGACCAAGTACCGCGGAGATTTTGAACAACGGCTCAAGGGTGTGCTCAAGTCCCTGAAGGACAAGCCGCATGCGATCCTGTTCATCGATGAGATCCATACCCTGATCGGAGCCGGAGCGGCCTCTGGCGGCACCCTGGACGCTTCCAACCTGCTCAAGCCCGGATTGAGTTCGGGAGCGCTCAAGTGCATCGGCGCCACCACCTTCACCGAGTACCGCGGTGTTTTTGAAAAGGACGCCGCGCTGTCTCGGCGCTTCCAGAAAGTGGATGTAGTCGAGCCGACGGTGGAGCAGACGGTTGAAATCCTCAAGGGTCTGAAGTCGCGCTTCGAGGACCATCACAACGTCAAGTACGCGGTCTCCGCCCTGCAGGCGGCGGCAGATTTGAGTGCCAAGTACATCAACGACCGCCATCTGCCGGACAAGGCCATCGACGTCATCGACGAGGCCGGGGCTGCGCAGCGCATTCTGGCGCCTTCCAAGCGCAAGAAAACCATCGGCAAATCGGAAGTCGAGGAAATCGTGGCCAAGATCGCCCGCATTCCTCCTGCCAATGTGTCGCACGACGACCGCAGCAAGCTCAAGACCCTGGAGCGCGACCTCAAGAATGTGGTGTTCGGTCAGGACAAGGCACTGGATGTCCTTGCATCGGCCGTCAAGATGGCCCGCTCGGGCCTGGGCAAGGGTGACAAGCCGATCGGATCCTTCCTGTTCAGCGGCCCGACCGGTGTGGGCAAGACCGAGGCAGCCCGGCAGCTGGCCTACATCATGGGGATCGACCTGATACGGTTCGACATGAGCGAGTACATGGAGCAGCACGCGGTCAGCCGGCTGATTGGCGCCCCTCCGGGTTATGTGGGGTTCGACCAGGGTGGCCTGTTGACCGAGGCCATCACCAAGAAGCCGCATTCGGTGTTGCTCCTCGATGAGATCGAGAAAGCGCATCCTGCGATCTTCAACGT
>VERU01000170.1 GCA_018882485.1 Rhodoferax sp.
ACGCCTGGCTGGGCCGCGCCGCCGCCGGGCTCTTCGCCGCGCTGCAGGCGGCGCATTGGCTGCCGGGCGCAGCACCCGTCCCGGCGGATGCCGGGGACGGGCCGCTGCTGCGGCTGGTCCAGCCGGACATCCCGCAATCGCTGAAATGGGATCCGCGCGCCCGCCAGGACCATCTGCGCCTGACCGCCGACCTGTCCTACGCCCCCGGCTACGAACGGATCGACCATCTGATCTGGCCCGAGACCGCGACGCTGTTCCCGCTCGCCGGCGATCCCGCCTTCCGGCTCGACCTCGCCCGGCTGGTGCCGCCCGCGGGCTATCTGCTGACGGGATCGACGCGGGTCGAACGCGCGCCCGTCCTGCGCGCCTGGAACAGCCTGCACGCGCTGGACGCCAATGGCGAGATCCGCGCCACCTACGACAAGTTCCATCTCGTGCCCTTCGGCGAGTACGTGCCGCTGCGCGGGATCCTGCCGCTGGAGCGCATCACGGTCGGCCCGGTCGATTTCTCGTCCGGCCCCGGGCCGCGGACGATCCGCCTGCCCGGCCTGCCCGCCTTCAGCCCGCTGATCTGCTACGAGAGCATCTTTCCGCGCGCCGTCCGCCATCCCGTCGACCGGCCGGACTGGATCCTGCTGGCGACCAACGACGCGTGGTTCGGCTCCTCGGCGGGACCCTACCAGCATTACGCCGCCTCGCGCTTCCGCGCCATCGAGGAGGGCCTGCCGGTCGTGCGCGCCGCCAATGGCGGCATCTCGGCGGTCATCGACGGCGAGGGCCGGGTGCGCGCGGCGCTGGCGCTGGGCGCGCGGACCCATCTCGACGCGCGGTTGCCCCGCGCGCTGCCGCCGCCGCCCTATGCCCGGGCCGGCGACGCGCTGCTGGCGGCGCTGGCGCTGGCGCTGCTGCTGGCCGGCTGCGCCGACACCGCCTACCTGCTGCAGTCGGCCGGCGGCCACCTGCGGCTGCTGCAGGCCGCCCGGCCGGTGAGCGACTGGCTGGCCGATCCGCAGACCCCGCCGGCCCTGCGCCAGCAGCTCGAACTCGCGCAGCGGCTGCGCGCCTTTGCCGTTGCCGAACTGGCCCTGCCCGACAACGCCAGCTACCGCCGCCATGCCGAGCTCGGCCGCAGCGCCGTGGTCTGGAACGTGGTGGCCGCTCCCGAGTTCTCGCTCGCGCTGCAGACCTGGTGCTTCCCCGTCACCGGCTGCGTCGGCTACCGGGGCTATTTCGCCGAGGACGCCGCCCACCGGCAGGCCGCGCTGCTGCGCGCGCAGGGCCTGGAAGTCAGCGTCTACGGCGTGCCCGCCTATTCCACCCTGGGCTGGCTCAACTGGGCCGGTGGCGACCCCCTGCTGAGCACGTTCATCCATTACCCCGAGGGCGAACTGGCCCGGCTGCTGTTTCACGAACTGGCCCACCAGGTGCTCTACGTGCCGGACGACACCCGCTTCAACGAATCCTTTGCCAGCGCCGTCGAAGGCCTGGGTGCGCGCCAGTGGCTGCAGCGCCACGGCAGCGCGGCAGCCCGGCGCGAGGACGCCGAACGCCAGGCGCGCCGGGCCGATTTCCGGGCGCTGACCCAGGCCACGCGCCGCCGCCTGGCCGAACTTTATGAACAAAAAGGCCCTCCAGCCCTTGATCCATCAGCACTTCGTGCTATGAAAAATGAAGTGATGCGGGACTTTCGCGCCGACCACGCCCGGCTGCGCGCCGGCTGGGGGGCTTACCCCGGTTACGACGCCTGGGTGGCCCAGGCCAACAACGCCGCCCTGGGCGCGCAGGCGGCGTACGACGACCTCGTGCCCGCCTTCGAAGCCCTGTTCGAGCGTCAGGGTCGCGACTGGCGGCGGTTTTATGATGCGGTCCGGCGCCTGGCCGACCTGCCGGCGCCTGCGCGTCTGGACGCGCTCACCCGACCCCTGCCGGAGCACACCCGTGGCTGATCTGCACATCGTTCGCGCGCACGACCTCGGTCTGCCCAAGGCCCGCCAGCTGGCCTGGCGCTGGGCCGAACAGGCCGAGCAGGAATTCGGCATGGCCTGCACCGTGCAGGAGGGTGTGCAGGAAGACGAGGTCCGCTTCACCCGCTCCGGCGTCGAAGGCACGCTGGTCGTCAGCGCCGACCGCTTCGAACTCGACGCCCGGCTGGGTTTTCTGCTGGGCGCCTTCAAGAGCCGCATCGAAGGCGAGATCGTGCGCAAGCTCGACGAGCTGCTGGCCCAGCCGCCCGGGTAGCCCAGGCAGCTCCAGTGGCTCCAGGAGCTCCGGCCCCCCGATCCGTCCGATCGGCCGCGCCGCAGGCCCCGCGCCCGAGCCCGGGGCCGGGCGCATCACCGGCTCACTCCAGGGAGTCGATCAGCTCGATGTAGCGCTGCATCGCGTCCTCGGCCGGGGTGCCCTTCAGCCCGTTCCAGGCCTCCCACTTGGCGCGCCCCACCATGTCGCCAAAGCCGGGCTTCTTGTCGCCGTTGTCGCCCTGCGTGGCCTGCTTGTACAGACCGTAGATCTGCAGCAGCGTGGTGTTGGGCGGACGCTGTGTCAGCGTCTTGGACTGGGCCACCGCCGCCTCGAAGCGGGTTTTCAGATCGGACATTGCGGGTTTCCTTGGGGTATCGGTCCCCGGACCTTCGGGGTTCGCCCGGTATCTTAAGCCGCGAATTCGCCGCAGAATAGGCGCAACCCCGCCGGACCGTGCGCCCGCCCGGGCCTGCCCACCCCGATCCACCCGTCCACCGTCACCATGGTCCAGCGCCTGCCCCCTGCTGCCGCCGTCCCCTTGCCGCCGCCCGAGCCCGAGCGCATGAGCCGGGTCGACACCGCCTGGCTGCGCATGGACGCGCCGGGCAACCTGATGATGATCCTGGGCGTCTGGATCCTGCGCCCGGCCATCGACCACGCCGCCCTGTGCCAGCGCGTCACCGAGCGGCTGCTGCCCTACGCCCGTTTCGTGCAGCGGGTCGAGCACGACCTGACGGGCCCGCGCTGGGTGCCCGATGCCGATTTCCGCATCGAACGCCATGTGCTGCGCGAGACCCTGGCCCCCGCCCGCCCGCGCCCGCGCCGGACCCGGGGCGCCGCTGCGTCGGTATCGGCACCCGGCGCCGCTGCGCCGGTATCGGCACCCGGCGCCGCTGCGTCGGCATTGGCACCCGGCACGGCCGTGCCGGCATCGGGTCCGGGCGCCGCCGCGGCCGAGCAGGCCGCGCTGCAGCAGCGCCTGGCCGAACTCGCCGTCACCCCGCTGGACCCGGCCCATCCGCTGTGGCAGTTCCACCTGGTCGAACACTACCAGGGCGGCTCGGCGCTGCTGGCGCGCATCCACCACTGCATCGCCGACGGCATCGCCCTGATCGCCGTCATGCAGTCGCTGGTCGACGGCGGCCAGCCCCCTGCGGCCCGGCCGGTGCAGCCCGCGTCGTCCCCGGACGCAGCGCCCGCCCACCCGGCGTCCCCCCACCCGGCGTCCGCTGCGGCTCCGTCCGCAGCCGGTCTGCTGGGCTGGCTGGACCAGGCCCTGCAGGCCCTGCCCGGGCGCCCGGCGGCGGCTGCGTCGGCTGCGCACGGGGCCGCAGCGGGCTCCGGTCCGGGCCTCCCGGCTTCGCGGCCCCTGGCCGCTGAACTGGGCCGCCTGGCGCTGCAGGCCTCGCGCGATGCCGCGGCCCTGGCGCTGATGGACGACGACAGCCCCACCCGGCTCAAGGGCCAGCCCGGGCGCCACAAGCGGGTGGCCTGGTGCGAACCGATCCCGCTCGACGAGGTCAAGGCCGTGGGCCGGGCGCTGCGCTGCTCGGTCAACGACGTGCTGCTGAGCTGCGTGGCCGGCGCCCTGGGCGGCTACCTGCGCGCGCGCGGCGACCGCATCGACGGCCACGAGATCCGCGCCATGGTGCCGGTCAACCTGCGCCCGCTGTCGCAGGCCCACCAGCTGGGCAACCGCTTCGGGCTGGCGCCGGTGGTGCTGCCCATCGGGCTGCAGCACCCGCTGGAGCGGCTGTACGCCGTGCGCCAGCGCATGGGCGAGCTCAAGGGCAGCCTGCAGCCGCTGCTGGCCTTCGGCCTGCTGGCGGTGGCCGGCCTGCTGGTCAAGCCCGCGCAGGACGCGCTGCTGGGCCTGTTCTCGCGCAAGACCACCGCCGTCATGACCAATGTGCCCGGGCCGCCGCGCAAGCTGCGCCTGTGCGGCGCCACGCTGGAGCAGAGCCTGTTCTGGGTGCCCCAGTCGGGCACCGTGGGGCTGGGGGTGTCCATCCTCAGCTACGGCGGCGGCGTGCAGTTCGGCATCATCAGCGACGCCGGCCTGTGCCCCGACCCGCAGGCCATCATCGACCGCTTCGAGCCCGAGTTCAGCAGCCTCTCAGTGCTGACGCTGATGCTGCCCTGGGGCGACTGAGTCCGCCGGTCCGCTGCGGTAGGCGGCGCTGAGCCCGCGCAGGTGCGCCCGCTGCGCCGCCTCCAGGTGCGGCGTCAGCAACTCCAGCACCTGCCGGGCGCCGTGCAGCATGGTGTCCTGCGCCGCCTCCTGCTCCAGCGCGTGGCGCGGATCGAGCACATAGGCGTAACTCAGCCAGTAGGTCAGCACCACCAGCATGTTGGTGGCCATGCGCGGTGCCTCGTCGGGTTCGATGCGCAGCGACCCGCAGCGCACCATGCCGCGCAGCAGCCGCTCCAGCGCCGCCGACTGGGCCTGCAGCAGGCCGCGCACCTGGGTTTCCAGCAGCCGGTTCTTGCTCAGCAGGTCGTTCAGGTCGCGGTACAGGAAGCGGAATTCCCAGATGCGCTCGAACACGCTGTGCAGAAAGAACCAGGCGTCCTCCACATCGCGCACCTCGCCGGCGGCCTCCAGCAGGCGGCCCATGTCGCGCTCGAAACGGGCGTACAGCGCATTGATCAGCTCGTCCTTGGCCGGGTAGTGGTAGTACAGATTGCCCGGGCTGATGCGCAGCTCGGCGGCGATCAGCGTGGTCGACACATTGGGTTCGCCAAAGCGGTTGAACAGGTCCAGCGTCACCTCCAGGATGCGCTCGGCGGTGCGCCGCGGGGCCTTGCGTGCCATCAGGCCCCCGGCGTCCCGCCGGCCCGCTGCCGCAACTGCCGGCCCAGGCCGTCCAGCACCGTGTCGAGCCGCTGCACCGCCTGCCCCAGGCTGCTGCGCGCCAGCGGCGCCGGGCACAGCCGCCGCTGCGTATCGTCCAGCCGGTCCAGCCGCAGCGTCAGGCCATGCCGGGCCAGCCGCGGCCCCAGTTCGGCCGACCGGCTGCGCAGCAGCATGCGGGTCTGCTGGTAGGCGTGCTCGGCCACCTGCCGGCGCTGCCGGTAGCTGAAGGTGTTGGCCAGGTACAGCTGCGGGTCGCGGTGGTCGGGCTCCACCAGCAGGATGTCGGTCTGCGGATAGAGCCGCTCGTACTGCTTCATGCCCAGCACCAGCCGCGAATGGATCAGCGAGCGGAAGGTCTGGCTCAGCACCGCCGGCAGACCGCCCCGCACCATGGGCGGGATCGGCGCGGCAGCGCCCTGGCGCCGCGCCTCGGCCTCGTGCTGCGGTGGGGTGGCGCTGGCGTCGAAGGGCACCAGCGGGTTCAGGCACAGCAGCAGGTCCAGGCCCTGCTCCAGCGCCACCGAGGCGTGCAGCGTCTTCTTCAGCGCCCCGTCCACGTAGTAGCGCCCGTCGATCTCCACCGGCGGAAACAGCCCGGGCAACGCCGCACTGGCCTGCACCGCCCGCGAGATCGGCACCGTGTCCCAGCCCGGCTGCCCGAAGGGCACGGCCTCGCCCGTGTCCAGATCGGTCGCGACCAGCGTCAGCCGGGTGCGCAGCCGCCGGAAATCGTTGCTGCGCCCGGCCCGCGTGAACAGCCGCGCCAGCTCGGTGTCGATGGGCCGGTTGTCGAACAGCCCGGTGGGCAGCACCGGGCCCAGCTGCTCCATGGCCCGTGCCCACGACCGGTGGCCCCAGACCCGCTGCGACAGCGCCGCCAGCAGCAGCCCCGGGCCCAGCAGGGCCCGGCGGGCGAACTCGCCCCAGGCCGGCTGCATCAGCCAGGCGGGGTCGAAGGCGTCGGCGTTGCCCGAGCCGGGCTCGGGCAGGATGAAG
>VERU01000623.1 GCA_018882485.1 Rhodoferax sp.
AACCAGAGCGTGTAGACCAGCTGCAGACGCCAGACACCGCCCAGCCGGGCATGGGACAGCCGATGCCAGACCACCGGCCGATCCGTGTCCACGCGCGGCTGGCCGCTGCCGGTCCACTGGGGCACGCCGAAGTGGTCATGGGTGCCGCGCTGCTGGATCCGGAACACCGGGGCGTGCCAGGCCAGCAGCTGCCGGGCGACCTCGGGCGCGGGCTGGGGCAGGCCCAGCGCATCGACAGGTGGTGGCCAGGGCGGGGGCGTCGCCGAGCCGGCTTGAGCGCCGCCGGGTGCATAGGACTGCGAGGGCGGTGGGTTCTCGGCCCAGCGGGCCATGGCGGCCTGATGCCGGTCCTGCCAGCGCTGCACACCCGCCAGAAAAGGCCAGCGCACCAGGGGGTAGAGACCGAGGGCCCGCAACGCCGGGTTGTAGCGGTCGGGCACCTCGGCCCGTGCCAGCAGGGCCTCGCGCTGGGGCAAGGCAGCGCCGGCCCACTGCTGGACGGCACGCCGGCGGCAATCGTCGGTGCGTTCCCGGGCCGCCTGGCGGTCTTCGGCGATGGTCTCGCCCGAGCGCAGTGGGAATGCGGTCTGCGGCAGGTTGGCGATCTCGGCAGTGCGTGCGGCTTCATCCAGCGCGGCGGCACGCCGCAGCCAGGCGCGATAGGCATCGTCGTTCATCGGGTCAAGAGCCCGCAGGGCCTGGCCCGCACGGTCCACACGCAGACCGGGCGCGCCGGCGATGCGATCGGCCTCGGCGTCCGTGACACCGGCCTGCGCAACGGCCGCATCCAGCGCCTGGGACCAGGCGCGACACGCTGCATCGACGAGCGGCAGCGGGAGCTGTTGCCAGGTGGTGCAGGCGGATGTGGCCAGGGCGGCACACAGAACCCATCGGTGCCGGGACCGGCGATCACGTTCCCACCCGGCAGCAAACCAGGAAAAAAGCGGTGGCGCCAGCGTGCGTGGCATGGCCACAGTATGGCCCAGCGGCAAAGGGCACACGACGGGACGCCGTGCATGGGCCTACGGGAGATGACAGGAGCACCCCGGCCGTCACGACCTGCTACTCGAACGATAGCAAGATATCCGGCACTGGAGCGGGTTTGAGGCTGGTAGGACGTGCGCGACTCGAACGCGCGACCAACGGATTAAAAGTCCGCTGCTCTACCGACTGAGCTAACGTCCCGGGACCACCACCGCATGGGCTACTGCCCGTTGGGTGAAGCCGGGGAGTATAGCCTCATCGATCCCTGGGCTCGTCCTTCCCAGGCGCGGCCTTCGACGCGTCGGCGCTCGCCGCCAGCTGATCCAGCACCCAGCCGGCCGCACACATCCCGAAAGTGGCGGTGACGCTGACCACCGAGCCGTAACCCTGGCAGTTCAGGCTACCGTCGCCCGTCACGGCCCACGAGGGGTCGGGCTGCGCCACGGGGTCCCGG
>VERU01000171.1 GCA_018882485.1 Rhodoferax sp.
TCGCCACGCGGCGCCGAACGCTCGTCGCGGCCACCCCACGAACCGGGTCGGCCGCCGCCGGCATCGCGCGCACCGGCGCCGCGCGCCGCATCGCGCCGGTCGCCCGGGCGGGCCGGTGACGCAGCAGCCGGCCGCTGCAGGCCCGGCCGGTCATCGCCACGCACCGCCACCACCGGTCGCGGTGCGGCACGGGGAGCGGGCGCCGCCGGTGCCGCCACCGGTGCATCTGCCCCTGCCTCTGCCGGGCCGGCGGGCGTCTCAACGGGCGCAGCGGCCGCCGGCTCTGCAGCAGCCGCTGCGTGGGTCGCCGCATCGGGCGCTGCATCCGCGCCAGCCGGGCCCGCCGCCGCAGCCACCGAACCGGCTGCCGCAGCCGTCTCGCCCTGGGCCTGGACGGCCGCAGCCTGGCCGGCCTGGGCCTGGGCCTGGTGCTGCAGCGCCTCGTCCAGGGCCTTCATGGCGGCCCGGATCGCCGCCGCGTCGCCGCTGGCGTTGGCCTGTTCGAGCGTGCGCGAGGCCTCCAGCACGGCGCGGTCGCGCGCGCCCAGCGCCGCATCGGCCTGCTCGCGCTCCTGGGTCTTGCGCTGGAAGGCCTCGTCGATGGGCTTGCGAAACGCATCCCACAATTTCTGCTCCTGGCGCCGCTCCAGCGGGATGCGCTGCGCCTCCGCTTGCCAGCGTTGCTGCAGGCCCCGCACCGCATCGATGCGCAGCTGCGGCGCAGCACCCAGCCGGACCGACTCCTCGATCAGGGCCTGGCGCAGGGCCATGCTGGCCTGCTGCACCGCCTCAAGCGGCGCACCGGCTTCGGCCATGGCGGCCTTCCAGGCGGGCTGCAACTCGGCAAACAGTTTCTCTCCGACATGACCGGCCTCGCGCCAGCGCTCGCCAAACTGGTGCAACACCCGGGCAAAACCCTTCCAGTCGCCGTCGCGCGCGGTGCGGTTGTCGGCCGCCCACGCCTGCAGCTCGGCCACCAGCGCCAGCCGCTGCGCCCGGTGCTCCGCCGCCTCGGCCTTGACCTTTTCGATCCAGGCCTCGACCACCTTGTGGGCCTCGTTGCAGGCCTCGTCGAAGCGCTTCCACAGCGCGTGGTTGGGGATGCCGCCCTGGTCGGTCTGCTTCCACTGCTCGCGCAGGACCCGCAGGTTCTCCTGCATCTTGCGGCCGCCGATGGCCTGCCCCGCAGGGCGCTGCAGCAGGCCCTCGGCCTTGGCCACCAGCTCTTCACGCAACTGGTTGGCGCGCCAGCGCTGCCAGCCTTCCAGCTCTCCGGCGGCCGACAGGGCGGCGTGGGCCTGCGCATCCAGCCGTTCGTCGATCAGGCGCCCGTGCTCCTTGAGGGCCTGGCGCAGCGCAGCCGCCGCACCGGCGCTGGCCTTGCCATGACCCTGGGCAATTTCCTGCTCTAATTTCGATAGCACCTCAGCCACGGCTGACGCCGCCTGGGCCCTGATTTGAGGATCTACCACCGGCTTGGGCGCAGGCTCGGCCGCGACGCCCCGCTGGGCCCGGATTTCGTCGGCCCAGACGGGCACCGCAGGCAGCGGCAGGCTGGCGTCTGCCGCCGCCGACACGGTCTGTGCCAGCGCCTCGGCAAAGGCCGAGGCCACCACACGCAACTGCGCCGCCGAATGGTCCAGCAGCGGCGGAAAGCGGGCCTCCACACTGGGCCAGCCCGGATCGGCCGACAGGGCCAGGGCCTGCTCATGCCAATGGGCCACATCGGCCGAAAGGGCCGCGCTGGCGGCCTGGGCGTCGTGCCAGGACTTGGTGGACAGCACCTCGATGCGCTGCGCCAAAAGCACCGCCGCCTCGCGCTGCACCTGCACCCGGCGCTGCAGGTCTTCGATGGCGCGCACGCGTTCGGCCAGCTGGGTCTTGAGCGCCAGCAAGGGCTCGCGGCTCAGCGGCGCACCCGCCCGGGCGGCGTCGCGCTGCCAGGCCATGGCATCGGCGATGTTCAGCCGGGGCAGCGCCAGCAGCACACCGGCGCGCTCGGCCCATTCCTGGGCCATGGCCTCCTGGTCGCGGCTGCGCTTGATCTCGTCCAGCCGCTCGCGCAGCAGCTTGGCAGCACCCTTGTCCTTGGCGCTGAGTTCGCGGAACACCGCCTGCAGCTGCTCGGCCGGGGGCGACCCGGCCAGCCAGGCGCGCAGCCGGGTGCTGCGTTCGCCCGAGGTGGCCGCGCTGAAAACCCCGCCGGTCAGGGCATCGAGGGCAGCCGGATCGGCGGGTCGCGAGGAAGCCGGGGTGTCCGGACGGGCGTTGGATGGGGCGGTCATGGATGGAATCGGCGGCCGGGTTGACCCGGCAGACAGGTTGCGGAAAACGGCGCCATTTTCGCCCTGTTTGGAACCGGTGCCGTCCCGGTCAGGGCAGGCTGAGCGTCAACTCGGCATGGGGACGCCATGAGCCCTCGGGAGCCACGGTGCGGGCCGCCCCCAGAAACAGGCGCTGGGGTGCGATCTGCCGCTGCGCCAGGTGATCGCGCACAGCCACGCTGCGGCGCAGTGCCAGGGCACGCAGCGCTTCGTCGCTGGCATCCAGATGCGACAGCAGCAGGGCCCGCATCTCGGCCGGCGGCAAGGTCCTGAGCGCGCCGTTGGCCTCGCGCGGCTTGGGGATGTCGGCACGCCGGTACACCGCGGGCAGCCATTCGGCCTCCTCATCGGGGGTCAGGGCCGGTTCGTCCTGAGCCGGGGCGCCGGCCGCACCCGATGCGGTGGCAGTGGGTGGGGTGGCGCCGGTCAGCACCGCGGCGCGGCGGCGCTCGGCCCGCATCAGGTCCTGCAGCTGCTGCTGGCGCAAGGCCTCGCGCTCGGTCTCCAGGCCCGCCTGCCCGACCACGGTGAGCTGCAGCGCAGGCCGGTCGGTCAGGGCGGTGGCGACCCGGTCCAGACTGGCCCGGGCGGCCTCGTCGAGCGCGGCAGACCCGGGCGCAAAGGCCACCTGGCTGGCCTCATCGCCGCCGCCCAGGGCCCGCGCCAGCAGGGAAAACGGCGCCGTCACGGCCTTGACCACCAGATTGACGATGAGCTTGACCACGATCGGGCCGAGCTTGAAATCGGGGTCGTTGAGCGAGCCGCTCACCGGCAGGTTGATGTCGATCACGCCGTGGCGGTCCGACAGCAGGGCCACCGCGAGCTTGACGGGCAGGTTGGCGCTGGAGCCTTCGACGCGATCGCCGAACGTCAGCTGGTTGAGCACGATGCTGTTGTCGGCCTCCAGCCGGCCGTCGGGCTGCACCCGGTAACGCAGGTCGACGCTGAGCTTGCCGCGCTCGATGCCATAACCGGCGTAGCGCGCCGAGTACGGCGAAAGCGGTGGCAGCTCGAGCTCGCGAACCCGGGCCTGCAGGTCCAGCGACAGGGGCCGGACCAGCGGGTTGATGCGGCCCGACAGGTCCAGCGTGCCGGTGCCCTGCACCCGGCCACGCAGCGACACCTCGGCCAGCTCGGGCTCACCGGCACGCGGCTGCGACGAAAAAGCCCCCAGGGCGCCGGTGAGTTCGGTCAGACGCGCCGCGTAATTGGGCCGGATGAACCGGTCGGAAAAATCCACGGTCCCGCCGGTAAGGCTGACCGGCCCGAGCCGGATGTCCGGCGCCTGGGCGCTGGCGACCGGGGCTGCGGTGCCAGCCGAAACGCCGGGGCCGCTGGCTGCACCGACGGAGGCCGACGAGGGGGCCGTCGCACCGGCGTTGGCGCTGGCGGCCGGGGCCGCATCCCCACGCACCAGGTCCTGCACATTGAGGCGCCCGGCTTCATCGAGCGCAATGCGAGCGTAAAAATCGCTCAGCACGGTTTCGCGCAGCGCCAGTTGCAGCGCCTGCTGCGGCCTCAGCGACAGATCCAGACCGCGCAGGCTGAGCACCTTCCAGCGCAGCAGTTCTTCACCCAGACGCAGATCGGCCGGTGCCGACCCCGCCAGGGCGGGTGGCCGGGTATGGGCCTGCACGTCCTCCAGCGAGGTGTCGCCGGTGACCTGCAGCGCCAGCCCGCCGCCCTGCAGCCGCGCACTCAGCCGGCCCCGGAATCCGGCATCGGCACGCAACAGGTCGAGCTGCAGCCGGTCGGACAGGTAGGGCATGAAGGCCTGGAGCGGCACGTCCTGGGCCTGCAACTCGGTGTCGATACCAGGCGACGGGCCCGCCAGCCAGACCCGCCCCCGCCAGCTCAGGCTGCCCGCATCGCCCTGGCCGGCTCGCAGGCGCAGCTCGCCCTGCAGGGGGCTGCTGCCCGTTCCCTGACTGGTCAGATCCTGCACGCGCAGCGCGGCCTGTTCCAGCGTGAACTGCACCGGCGTGGGCGGCAGCCGGTCGGTGTACGCGACGCGGCCACCGCGCAGCGACAGCTCGCCCAGTGCCAGCTTCCAGGCCGGGGGAGGCGCCTCGCCACGGGTGCGACGGCTCTGGGGGGACGCCCGGGTGGGCGCAGGCTGGGGAGACGCCATGGGCACCAGCCAATCCTGGACCATCCAGCGCCCGTCAGGTCCGCGCGCCACATCCAGCTCGGGTGCCTGCAGCAGCACCCGGCCCAGGCGCACCGACCGCTGCAGCAGATCCACCCGGCCCTGCTGCAGCTCCAGCCGGCCCAGGCGCGCCAGGGGTGCCGCGGCACGGCCCAGCCGGACCTGATCGAGCACCAGGCGCTGCACCTCGACGGCCGAGCGCGACGCCCGGGCTCCGCCGCCCGCCTGCCAGTCCAGTCGGGCCGTCAGGCCCAGCCGGCCGTCGAGCGGCGGGACCAGGAATGCCGCCAGGTAGGGCTGCAGGGCCGACAGCGGCAGGCCCTCCAGCTCGGTGCGCAACTCGGCCTGGGTGGCGGCCACCTGCCCCTGCAGCGACAGGCGGGCCGGGGTGCCGGCCAGCGTGCCCTGCACGCGCAGCGGCGCCGGCCGGCTCAGTGGCCAGGCCAGGGACTGGGCCTCCAGGCTGAGGTCCTGCAGCCGGGCCCGAGCCGCCGGCCGGGTGCTTCGGTCTTCCCAATCCAGCGCACCGCCCCGCACGACCAGCCGATCCAAGGTCAGCTGCCAGCCCGAATTTTCAGACGATTTTTGGGGTTTTTCCCTCGTTTTGTCTGGATTGTTTGCTATTTTTTCAGGAGCATCCACCAACCGCTGCGCCGCCAGACCGATCTCTCCGTTGCGCTGGCGCAACAACGCCAACTGGGGTTGATCCAGTTCCACCGACGCCAGGTGGGCCACCCGCTCCAGTGGCCGCAGATCGGCCAGTTCCACGCGCAGGCGCTCCAGGCCCGTGGACGGACCCGGCGGGCCGTCGAGGGCGAGGCCGCTCAGCTCGACCCGCCCGCGCAGGCGCAGCCGGTTGGCCGGTCCGCGCTCGAAATCCAGTTGCAGGTCGGCGCCCAGTGTGGCGCTACGCGGGCGCACCGGCAGCGAGTCCGGCAGGTAGGGCAGCCACGGGGCCAGGTCCAGCGCATCGAGCCTGAACGTCAGGCCGCTGCGTCCGCTGGATGCCAGCGGGGTGCCCTGGCCCTGGGTGTCGAGGCGGCTGCCATTGAGGCGCAGCGACAGCCGGGGCTGCACCAGAACCTCGCGGTCGGAGGCGATGGTGCTGATGAACGGCACACCCAGCTGCAGATCCCGCACGGTGTGGGTCCGGCCGGTGGGCGCGTCGCGCAGATCGATGCGGCCCCCGGTCACCTGGATGTTGTGCACCGCGAAGGCGGGCGGCGGCGCCGCCGGGTCGGATGGCGCACCGCCTGCCAGGCGCTGCAGCACATCGTCCAGATCGTGCCGGCCGCCGCCCTGGTGCGTCCAGCGCAGGTCGGGCGCCTCGATCACCAGCCCGTCGAGCACGGGCGCGCCCCGCCACAGCGAAGCCAGGGCCAGATCCAGCACCAGCCGCTCCACCCGGAACTGGGGTTCGGCCAGGGGTGCGGCCTGCGCTGCCGCCAGCGTCAGCCCCTGCAGGGTCAGCGAGCTCGATTTGACCTGATGGAGGAAATCGAAGGGACTGGTTTCCCAGTCTTCGCGGGCCTTTTGCGAGTGCAGGTACAGGTACAGCCGATTGAGCTCCTCCCAGATGTCGGCCGTGAGCTGGTCTCGGAC